>DASQBO010000338.1:0-4488 GCA_035635175.1 Casimicrobiaceae bacterium
ACGCGCAGGGCCACCTCGCGATCCTCAAGGGCAATCTCGCGCCGGAGGGCTGCGTCGCGAAGATCACGGGGCTCAAGAATCCGTCGATCACGGGCCCCGCGCGCGTCTTCGATTCCGAGCCCGCCGTCATGGACGCGATCCTCGCGAAGAAGATCAAGCCGGGCGACGTGATCGTGATCCGCTACGAAGGACCGAAAGGCGGGCCGGGGATGCAGGAGATGCTCGCGCCGACGTCGGCCCTCATCGGCCAGGGCCTCGGCGAGTCGGTCGGGCTCATCACCGACGGCCGCTTCTCGGGCGGCACGTGGGGAATGGTCGTCGGGCACGTCGCGCCGGAGGCCTACGCCGGCGGCACGATCGCGCTCGTCGAGGAAGGCGACTCGGTCACGATCGACGCGCACCGGCTGCTCATCCAGTTGAACGTCGGCGACGACGTGCTCGCGGCGCGCCGCGCGAGGTGGCGGCCGCCGCCGCCGCGCTACACCCGCGGCGTGATGGCGAAATACATGCGGCTCGTCTCGACCGCGAGCCGCGGCGCCGTCACCGACCGCGACTGACGCGAGGCGCGCAGGTGACCGCGGCGCGCGAGGCCATGCCGCTGTCGCCTTCGGCGCAGCGGGTGCAGGACGCGCTCGCCGCGGCGGGGATCGCGACGACGGTCGTCGAGTACGCGACGGCGGCGCGCACTTCGCAGGAAGCCGCCGCGGTGCTGGGCTGCAGCGTCGCCGAGATCGCGAAGTCGCTCGTGTTCCGCCACGGCGCGGACGCGGCGGTGCTGGTCATCGCGAGCGGCGCGAACCGTGTCGACCTGGCGAAGCTCGGCGCGGTCCTCGGCGTCGCGCCGGGCAAGGCGGACGCCGACTTCGTCCGCGCCGTCACCGGCTACGCGATCGGTGGCATCCCCCCGCTCGCGCACGCGAAGCCGCTGACCGCGATCGTCGACCGCGACCTTCTTCGTCACGACGTGGTCTATGCGGCGGGGGGAACGCCGAACGCGATGTTCGCGATCCGGCCCGACGATCTCGTGCGCGTTTCCGGCGGAAGGGTGGCCGACGTCGCGCTGTTGACCACGCCATGAAAGGCTGGCTCGTCGCCGTCACGGTGGCCGCGCTCCTCGCGACGGGCTGCGCGCCCGTCACCGTCGGCAGCCAGCCGGGGCCGCCGGCGCCCGCGCCCGCGTACCGCGTCGGCGACCGCTGGGTCTATCACGTCGTCACGGGGTATCGCCAGAAGATCGAGTGGGACGAGACGCACGAGGTGGTCGCGATCGCCCCCGACGGCGTCACCGTCAACGTGGCCGTCCGGGGACCGACGATCAACGTCGACCGCGTCGAGAAGTGGTCGGCGCCAGGCGTCGTTCTGCAAGGTGCGGTCTACGAGGCCGAGACCGACCGCTTCGACCCGCCGCTCGTCCGCTACAGGTTCCCGCTCGCGACCGGCGACACCTGGGACCAGCGCGTACGGAATCTCGACGCGGCGCCGGGTCCGTACGGCCCGATCGTCCGCCACACGTCGGTCGGCCGCTACGAGAAGGTCGCGACGCCCGCCGGCACGTTCGACGCGATCGGCATGAACGTCATCATGCAGCTCGACGACGAGACGTTCTGGCGCTTCGGCACCGAGTGCAACTACGTCGTCTGGTACGCACCGGCGCTCGGCGCCGCCGTCCGCGAGGAGCGGCGCTCGCAGTGGCGCGACAAGGGCGGCCAGGACGCGGTCGCGTACCACCCGGGGCAGAACGAGGTCATCGAGCTCGTGTCGTTCTCGCGCGGCCGCTAGCGCCGCCGCGACTCGCCGCGCCAGCGCCCCCGTGGCGCGCTCAGAGCCCGAGCCGCCGCCAGATCGTGGTCGTGAGCGGCGCGAGATTCAGCGTGTAGAAATGGAGGCCCGGTGCGCCGCGCGCGAGCAGGCCCGCGCAGAGATCGGTGACGACGTCGAGCCCGAAGGCGCGGATCGACGCCGAGTCGTCGCCGTAGGCCTCGAGCTTGCGGCGGATCCAGCGCGGGATCTCGGCGCCGCACGCGTCCGAGAAGCGCGCGAGCTTCGTCGCGCTGCCGATCGGCATGATGCCCGGGACGATCGGCACCGTGACGCCGGCCGCGCGCGCGGCGTCGACGAAGTGCCAGTAGGCGTCGGCGTTGTAGAAGTACTGCGTGATCGCCGAGTTCGCTCCGGCGTCGATCTTGCGCTTGAATGCGGAGAGGTCGTCCTGCGGCGACGGCGCCTGCGGGTGATACTCGGGGTAAGCGGCGACGTCGACGTGGAACCAGTCTCCGGTCTCGGCGCGGATGAACGCGACGAGCTCGCTCGCATAGCGGAACTCGCCCGGCTCGCCGGCGCCCGACGGCAGGTCGCCGCGGAGCGCGATCAGATGCCGGATTCCTTGCGCGCGATATTGCGCCAGCACCTCGCGGATCGATTCGCGCGTGCCGCCGATGCACGACAGGTGCGGCACGCCGTCGAAGCCGTCGGCGCGGAACTCGAGCACCGTCGCGAGCGTGCCTTCGCGCGTCGAGCCGCCCGCGCCGAACGTCACCGAGCAGAAGGCGGGATGGAGCTCGGCGAACTGCCGCCGCGCGGCGCGGAGCCTGACGACCCCCTCGGGCGTGCGCGGCGGGAAGAACTCGAGGCTGCAGAGGGGCTTCGGCGCGGCGGGCATCGTGCGGCGTCAGTCCTTCTTCGCGAGGAGGAGCGACGAGAGCAGCCACGAGATCAGGCTGTAGACGATCGCGCCGAAGACCCCCGACCAGAAACCGCTCACGTGGAAGCCGTCGAGGAACGAGCCCACCCACCAGAACAGCAGGCCGTTGATGACGAAGATGAAGAGTCCGAGCGTGAGCAGCGTGACCGGCAGCGTGAGCAGGACGAGCACCGGGCGGATCAGCGTGTTGATGAGGCCGAGCACCAGCGCCGCGATCAGGGCAGCGCCGAACGTGTCGACCTTCACCCACGGGAACACGTACGGGAGCAGGAACAGCGCCGCCGCGTTGACGAGCCAGACGAGCAGGAGCCGCATCATCGTTGTCCTCCGGAATCGGTTGCCGCGCGCCCCATCAGGTACGGCTTGACCGCGGCGTAAAGCGTCGCGTTGACCGGTGCCTCGCCGCCGGCCTCCTTCGCCATCCGCGCGACGGCGCCCGAAAGCCACGGCGCCTCGAGCCGGTTGCCGGCCTCGAGGTCGTGCGCCATCGACGCCTTCATCTCGGCGGGCAGGCCGTCGCCGAAGCGCATCTGGTCGGCGACGAAGTCGTCCGGCAGCGCGACGCCCCGGGCGCGGCCCACGCTCCACGTCTCGCGCATCGCCGCTTCGAACGTCGCGCGCAGGTCGGGATCGGCGCGGATCACGCCGATCGGCTGCCGGGTCGCGGCCGTCACCCCGGACAGCCCGACCAGGAACACGAACTTCATCCAGAGCGCCTTCCGGATGTCGGAAACGAGCTCCGCCTCGACGCCCGCGCCCTTGCACGCGGCGAGCAGCGCCTCGGCGACCGGCGCCTGCGCCGGATCCGTCGTCCCGAAGCGCAGCCGGGCCATCGTGCCGGTGTGCGCGACGACGCCGGGCTCGGCGATCTTCGCGGCGATGTACGCGACGCCCCCCATCACCTGCGCCGGGCCGACGACCGCGCCGACGCGCTCGATGCTCTCGACGCCGTTCTGGAACGGAACGACGACGCCGCCCGCGGCCAGCAGCGGCTTCACCGCCGCCGCCGCGGATTCGGTGTCCCAGAGCTTCACCGCGAAGAGCACCGCGTCGAACCAGCCGAGCGTCGAGGGATCGTCGGTGACGACCGGTCGCGCGAGGTGGACGTCGCCGAGCGTGCTCGTCACGCGCAGCCCGCGCTCCTTCATCGCGAGCAGGTGGCGGCCGCGCGCGACGAAGGCGACGTCGTGGCCGGCGTGCGCGAGCCGCGCGCCGAAATAGCCGCCCACGCCCCCTGCTCCCATCACTGCGATGCGCATGCGATCGGCTCCTCGCCCCCCCCGGCCTCCCGGCGAGCCGGGAGAGGGAGGAGCGGATTCTCAGTACCTGTAGGACTCCGGCTTGAACGGGCCCTCGACGTTCACGCCGATGTAGCGCGCCTGCTTGTCGCTCAACGTCGTCAGCATCGCGCCGAGCTTCGAGAGCTGCAGCCGCGCCACCTTCTCGTCGAGGTGCTTCGGCAGCACGTAGACGCCGACCGGGTAGCGGCCCGCGCCCGACTGCGCGTCGGACCAGAGCTCGATCTGCGCCATCACCTGGTTCGTGAACGACGAGCTCATCACGTACGAGGGATGGCCGGTACCGCAGCCCAGATTCACGAGGCGTCCCTCGGCGAGCAGGATGATCCGCTTGCCGTCGGGGAAGATCACGTGGTCGACCTGCGGCTTGATGTTCTCCCACTTGTACGACTTCAGCGCCGCGACGTCGATCTCGTTGTCGAAGTGCCCGATGTTGCACACGATGGCGTTGTTCTTCATGCGCTGCATGTGCTCGTGCGTGATGACGTC
>DASQBO010000339.1:0-10114 GCA_035635175.1 Casimicrobiaceae bacterium
GTTGGCCGCGCTCGCGGCCGGGCTCGCGATCGTACCGCTGTCCCCGGCCTTCGCCGACGGTGGCTACGGGCGCCACGGCGGCTCCTGGCACGGCGGCCACGCGCGCTGGAGCCACGGTGGTTACGGCCACGGGCACGGCTATGGGTACGCGTGGCCGGTGTTCGGCGCGGCCGCGGCCGTCGTCGGCGCCGCGGCGGCGATCGTCACCGCGCCGATCGCGCTCGCGGCGGCGGCGGTAAGCCCCCCGTATTACGCGCCCGGGCCGGTCTACACGGCACCTCCGGTGGCCTACTCGCCGCCGGTCTACTACCGCGCGCCCGCTGCGCCCGTGTATTACCAGGCGCCGCCGACGTACGCGCCGCCGCGCTCCTACAGCGCCCCGCCGCCGACGTATTACAGCCCGCCGCCCGCCTCGAGCTACGACGCTACGCCGCCTGCCTATTACAACGACGGCGCGCCGCCGCCCTCGAGTTACGATCCGCCGCCCCCGACGTACGCACCGGGAGCGCAGCGCTACGACTCGCCGCCCCCGGGCTATGGCCCGCCGACCGGATCTCCGCAGTCGTACACGCCGCCGCCGCAGGATCCGTACGCGCGCACGACTTCCTATCGCGCGCCCCCGCGCTCCGACTACGCCTACGGGCACTGAGGGCGTTGGGCACCGGGGCCGCCGCGCGTCCACGCCGCGGCGGCCGCCCGTCGCGGCAGCAGTCCGCGCTGCTCCGCAAGCGGATCCTCGACACCGCGACGCGGCACTTCCTCGCGCAGGGCTACGGCGCGACGAGCATCGACGCGATCGCGCGCGACGCGCGGATCTCGAAGCGCACCTTCTACGACCGTTTCGACGGCAAGCCGGCGCTGTTCGCCGCCGTCGTCCACCACATCATCGAAAGGCTGCGGCCGCCGCAGGGGCTGCCGCCGTTCGGCCGGGCCAGGCTCGATGAGATCCTGCGGCGGCTCGCGGCGCTCATCCTGCGCGCGGCGCTCGCGCCCGACGCGATCGCGCTGCATCGGCTGATCGTCGCGGAAGCGCCGCGATTTCCGCAGCTCGCCGCAGCGCTCGACGCGGAGGGCTCCACGCAGGAGGCGATCGGCCTCATCGCCGGCCTCCTCGAGCGCGAGGCGCGCGCGGGAAGGCTCGAGCTCCGCGACGCGCGCTTCGCCGCCGAGCAGTTCCTTTACATGGTGATGACGATCCCCCAGCGCCACGCCGCGGGACTGGGCACGGCGATGACGCCGGCCGAGCTCGACCGCTGGGCGCGCGACGTCGTCGACCTCTTCCTCGACGGCTGCCGCGGGCCGGCGCGCGGCGGGCTCACTGCGCCGCGGGGAGGACCCGCTGGCGCGCCTGCTCGGCCGCCGCGCGCGCGTCGAGCATGAGCCGGTAGGCGACGTAATACTTGTAGATGTTGCGGACGTAGGTCGTCGTCTCGATGCCGATCTTCTCGGCGGTGACGACCTCGACGTTGTTGAATCACTTGTACCGCTCGGGCCGCCGGTGGAAGCCCGTTCGTTTCCTTCGTCGATGGACAACCACGGCCGCCCGTGCACAATAGCCGCCACGGGCGCACGGATCGGCGACTTGCAGGAGCCTCTCTTGCGCGAGTCGCCTCTGGCCCGTCCCCACCCCTGGAGAACGCATGAAGCCTTTCGCCCTGATCGCCGCCTTTCCGCTGGCCATGGCCGCTTCGTTCGGCGCGCTCGCTCAAGGCTATCCGTCGAAGCCCGTGACGATCGTCGTCCCGTTCCCCGCGGGCGGCTCGAGCGACATGATCGGGCGCGCGCTCGCCCAGAAGATGAGCGAGAGCTTCGGCCAGTCGGTCGTCGTCGACAACAAGGCGGGCGCCACCGGCGCGATCGGCGCCGCCGCGGTCAAGAACGCGGCGCCGGACGGCTACACGCTGCTCGTCTCTTCGCTCGCCGTGTTCGTCGTCAATCCGCATCTGCAGAAGACCCTCCAGTACGATCCGCTCAAGGATTTCGACCTCATCACCGTGGCGGTGCAGGCGCCCAACGTCCTCGTGTGCAATCCCGACTTCGAGGCGAAGACGGTGCAGGACCTGATCGCCTACGAGAGGAAGAACCCCGGCACGCTGAGCTTCGCCTCCTCGGGCGCGGGATCCTCCGATCACCTGACCGCGGAGCTGTTCTGGCAGGAGACCGGCACCACCGGGCTGCACGTCCCCTACAAGGGCGGCGCGCCGGCCATCTCCGACCTGATCGCGGGGCACGTCCAGTGCTCGTTCCAGAACATCAATGCCGTCATCGGCCACATCCAGGCGGGCAAGCTTCGCGCGCTCGCGATCACGAGCGGCAAGCGCTCGCCGCTCCTGCCCGACGTGCCGACGCTCGGCGAGCTCGGCATCAAGGGGGTCGAGGTCTACTCGTGGCAGGCGATGGCAGCCCCGAGGGGCCTGCCCGCCGACGTGCGCAGCAAGATTCACGCGGCAGCGGTCGCCGCGCTGCGCGATCCCGCCGTGGCCAAGCGGATGACGGACATCGGCTTCGAGATCGTCGCCAACACGCCCGAGGAATTCGCCCGTTTCCAGGCCGCCGAATACGCGCGCTGGAAGAAGGTGATCGAGACGGGGCACATCACCGCGAACTGAAGCCGCGCGTTCGGCAGGATCAGGAGCGCACGAACCGGTACGCCAAGCGGGGGCCGCGCGTGCCCTCGTACGCGAGCCGGGCGACGAACAGCGCGACGGGCTCCATGTCGCCGGCTGCGCGCGGAGCCGCGGCGCCCGCGGACTAGAAGCGGGTCGCGGACCGATCGGTCCGCGGAGCAAGCGGATCGCCGCTGCAGCCTACCCGGGTTTCCCGTCGAGCCGCGGCCGCGACAGAATCGGCCAGTACCGGATCGCGTACAAGGCGAAGGCGGCCGACCAGCAGATGGCAGAGACGACGACCGTGTACACGTAGCCGTCGGGCAAGAGCATTGCGCCGAAGACCCGGGTCAACGCGGCGCACTGGACCAGCACATAACACGCAACCTCGAAGCCGTCGGCGACGAGGGGGCGTCCGGTGTGGCCGCGCGCCGTGCGAGTCATCATGCCGATCGTCATGCCACCGATGACGCCGATGGTCAGCGCATGAAGCGCAATGGACTCCCCGACCAGCCCGACCGCCGCCAGCGCCCGCAGGACGAGGTAGATGCCGATCCAAGCGTAGGCAGCGTGCAGCACCCAGACGAGCGGAGTCCGCAACGTACGCCAGGGTTGCCAGAGATAGAGCCGGGCCGCGTGCGCGAGAGCGGCGGCCACGGCGATGAGGGCGACCACCCCCGCCGGCGCCTGCACGATGTCGGCGCCGAGCAGGGCCAGGACACTTCCCAACGCGAGCTTCTCGATGAGCGGGTGACGGGTGGCGTTCGTACCTGGAATGCCGTTGTTGGTGAACATCGGGATGACCCGTCCGCCCATCACCGCAATGATGAACAGAACGACATCGAGGCCAGCCTGCAGGCTAGCCCGTTCGGGCCAGGCGAGCACGCCGAGCCAGGAAAGATGCATGGCGAGGACGGCCCCGCCGAGCAGCACGAGCAGCACGACGAAGAAATAGTTGCGCCGGTTGCGGCTCTTCGCAAACGGGATGGCCAGGCCGACCGCGACGGCGATCGGAAACGCCGCGTTCACCGCCGCGGCGGCGATGGCGAACGGGGTCAGCACCAGGATGCGTCCGGCGATCCAGAGCAAGGCGTACGCCGCCAGCGAGCCGCCCGTCGGCGTCGCCTGTCCCGACCAGTTGCGGCCGGCCGTGAAGAGGAAGCCGGCGATCACGGCCATCGCGTAGCCGAACAGCATCTCGTGGCCGTGCCACACCGGACTGCGCACGTAGGGCGCCGGCAGCACCCCCGCGTACTGGGCGACCCAGAGCGGAATCGACAATGCGGCAAAGATGCTGGCGAGCAGATAGAACGGCCGAAAGCCGAGCGCCCAGAGCGCGAACCCTGTCCCTGGCGCACTGCCTGACGGGGGTTCTTCGATGGCGAGAGGTTTTGCCACGACGCACTCCAGGGAAATCGGGCTGTTCCAGCGCAGCGGAAGATCGTGGTCGCTTCACCCCGGCCTCAGCGGCCGGATGATGCGCCTTTGCTCACGCCGGGTCTCGCAGCGGGGTTCGGCCGGGTTACGAGTATCGATGTCAATGCCTTCCGATGGCTCGTGAGGTCGGCCAGCGTGTAGCGGTCGAGCGTCTCGAACAGCGCCTCGAAGGCATCGACGAGCACGCGGGTGAGCTTGCACGGCCCCGCAATCCGGCAGGCATGCGGCTCGCCCGACAGGCACTCGACGATCGGCGCGTCGCCCTCGGTCGCGCGCACGACCTCGCCGATCCGGATCGCCTCCGGCGCACGTGCGAGCCGGATCCCGCCCCCCTTGCCGCGGACCGATTCGACGATGCCTGCGCGGGCGAGCTGGTGCACGACCTTCATCAGGTGGTTCTGCGAGATGCCGTAGGCGGCGGCGATCTCCTGGATCGTCGCGAGCCGCCTGCGGTCGAGTGCGAGGTACATCAGCACGCGCAGCGTGTAGTCGGAAAAGGTCGTCAGGCGCATGGATTCATAAGATGTACAGAATGTATTGCTTTGCCGGCTTGCGGGTGCTAGCATTAAGATGTATTGAGCATACATCTTCCGGCGGCGACCCACAACCCCGATGGCCTTGCGTGCGCAATCTCTGATGGAGCGACCGGAAGGCACGTCCGCGGCCGGACGGGACGGCGGCGTGACGACCCGCCGCGCGGGTGCGGCCTTGGCCCCGTGCTCCGGCGCGACGCGCCAGGAGCCTTCGCCAGCGGCCGGTTCAGGCACCGAGCTCCGGATCGCTCGGGCGAAGCCGTCCGCGACGAGCCGGCAGACGATCACCTGGTTGCGCCATTGGACGCCGACGCTCTTGTCGCTGCGCGTGACGCGGGACCCCGCGTTCGACTTCGCGCCGGGGCGCTACGCGCGCGTGAGCATCCCGGATCCGTCGGGCCCGCGGATCGCCCGGCCGCTGTCGATCGCGTCGGCGCCGGCGGACCCGCAACTCGAATTCTTCTGCACCTTGATCGCGGGCGGGGAATTCTCCGGCCGTCTTGCCGCCTGTCGCGTCGGCGATGCGGTCGAAGTGGACACGGCGAGCTACGGATTTCTCACCGTCGACTCCCTCGCACCGGGAACCGACCTGTGGCTGCTCGCGACCGGCACCGGGCTCGCGCCCTATCTGTCGATGCTGCGCGACCCACGCGCGTGGAGTGCCTTCGAGCGACTGATCGTCGTGCACAGCGTCCGCTACGCAGCGGAGCTCGCGTACGCCGACGAGCTCCGGCGCTTCGCGCAGGACGCGGCCGGGACGCTCGCCCGCCTGCGCTACCTGCCGGTCGTCACGCGCGAAGCCGGCGCATCGCCGTTGTCGGAACGGATCCCGGCACTGCTCGCGGACGATCGCCTGCCTCGGGCCGCCGGCGTGGCTCTCGATCCGGCCCATTCGCGCGTGATGGTCTGCGGCAATCCGGACATGACCCGCGAGCTGCGCGCCCTGCTCGGCGCGCGGGGCTTTCGAACCACCCGCCGCGGGGCACCCGGCCAGGCGGCCTTCGAGAAATACTGGTAGGAGGGCGTGGATGACCTACGTCGTCACCGAAGCGTGCATTCGCTGCAAGTACACGGATTGCGTCGACGTCTGCCCGACCGACGCGTTTCGCGAGGGCCCGAACTTCCTCGTGATCGACCCGGACGAATGCATCGATTGCACGCTTTGCGTCCCCGAGTGCCCGGTCGAGGCGATCTACGCCGAGGACGACGTGCCGCCGGAGCAGCGCGACTTCATCCCGCTCAACGCCGAGCTCGCCGCGCAGTGGAAGCCCATCATCGAGAAGAAGCCGGCACCGCCCGATGCCAACGAGTGGGCCAAGGCGAAGGACAAGCGCGGCGAGCTGGATCGCGGGTAGCCACCGCGGGCCCCGATCACCTCCGGACGCAATCCCTTTCCCCAAGGAGCCCCAGCATGAATCAGCATCTCCACGTCCACCTCTCCCCCGACCAGATCTACCCGTTCGACGCCCGCGGGATCGCCAAGCGGTTTCGCCACGCGGCGATCTTCGGCGCGCTCGACGCGCTGCGCCCGGGCGAGACCATGCGCTTCGTCAACGATCACGACCCGTTGCCGCTCCTCGAGCAGCTGCAGACGCGCTACGGCGAGGCGATTTCCATCCAGTACAAGCAGCGCGGACCCGATGGCGTCGTGATCGACTTCGTCAAAGGCTAGCGTCCCGTTCCGGAGGTAATCCGGCGCCGGCCGACGTCCTGCCGCGCGGCACGCGAGCCGCTCGACGCGCCGCTCAGCCCGCGCGGCCCACGGGCGCGTCCTCTGCCAGCGGCGACAATGCATGGCGCGCCTGTTCCTGCAGCGCCCGGTAGGAGCGTTCCCATTCGCCGTTGCGCGGCGTCGTGAACGCCAGCTGGCGAACCACGCCTTCGAGGGCCTCGGCCCGCTGCTGCGCGCGCCGCGCCTGCGCCAGCACCTGGTCGTGCTCGAACGCGTACACGAGCTGCACCTTGCGGTCCTGGCAGACCCCGATGCACGTCTGCGGTGCTTCGATCTTGCCGCAGCCGATGCACTGCCACGCCTTCACGTATTCGGTCATGACGCTCTCACGGTCACACGTCGATTGCCATGCGTGGCGGCTGGCAGCGGCGGGCGGGAACCCCCGGAACGCGGCCGCACCGGTCGCGCCTCCCGTGCCGCTCAGGCCGCGCGCGCCTCGCCCTCTTCCTCGTAGGTCCGGCCGTCCCGGATGCGATAGATGCGCTCGAAGGTCGGGATGATCTTCTCGTCGTGGGTCACGACGACGATCGCCGTCCGGAATCGTCGCGCCATCTCGTTCAGGATGCGGATCACGGTCAGCGCCCGCTCGCTGTCGAGCGGCGCCGTCGGCTCGTCGGCCAGAATGATCGGCGGCTCGTTGACCAGCGCGCGGGCGATCGACACGCGCTGCTGCTCGCCGCCGGAGAGGTGCGGCACCTGCGCGTTTGCCCGGTGCCCGACGTCGAGTGCCGCCAGCATCGCCGCTGCGCGCTCGCGCGCCTTCCCGTTCGGAACGCCAGCCAGCATCGGCAGCAACGCGACGTTGTCGGTGACGTCGAGGAACGGAATGAGATACGGCGCCTGGAACACGAAGCCGATGCGGTCCCGCCGCAGCGCGCGCAGGTCGGGCACCCTCCACCCGTCGTCGTAGATCGTCTCCCCGGCGAGCGCCATCCGGCCGGAGGTGGGCTCGATGACCGCGCCAAGGCACTTGAGCAGCGTGGTCTTGCCGGAACCGCTGGGACCGATCAACCCCACGACCTCGCCGGGCCGGACGACCATGTCCACGCCCTTCAGCGCGACGACCGCCGCGTCGCCCTCGCCGTAGCGCTTGACGAGTCCGCTGATCTCGATGGCAGGTTGCATCCAGGGCCTGCTCACACTATGGACGCGAACGCGAGCGGGTGGCATGGGGCGCCCATCGAGGCATCTGACGAAGCCAAGACCGGGCGTCTTGGCGAGGAGGGCAACGAAGACTGGCGCCCCAGGGCGCCCGCTCCCTTCGGGTTGCTGCCGAAAACGCCCATCGCTGCGTTGCAAAGTCTCGCCGGGTTCACGACCCGCCTTCGCCTTTGCGCCTTGCGCTGGGCGTTTTCGGCCGAGCAACGGGATCGTGCCCATGGTGTGAACAGAGCCTTACCCTCCAATCGCGGCGGCCGGATCGACGCGCAGCGCGGCGCGGATCGCGACGATGCTGGCGAGTGCGCAGATCACGAGCACCAGCAATGCGCCCCGCACGGCGTCCCCGGGGAGCAGCAGCACGTACTTGGGAAAGATCGGGCCCCACAGCCCCGCGGCGGCCCGGCCGACGACGAAGCCGATCGCACCGAGCCCGAGCGCCTGCTGCAGGATCATTCCGGCAATGGTGCGGTTGCGGACGCCGATCAGCTTGAGCACCGCGATCTCGCGCGCCTTGTTCAGCGTCATCGTGTAGATGATGAAGGCGACGATCGCGGCGCTGACCACCGAGAGGATGACGAGGAACATGAAGATCTGCTTCGCCGACGTGGCGATCAGCTTGGCCACGAGAATCTCGTCCATGTCGGAACGGGTGTAGGCCTCGAGGTGCTTCCAGCGCCGGATGTCGTTCGCGACCACGGTTTCATCGGCGGACGGGGCGAGCCGCAGGAGCACGACGTTGACGCTGTGACTGCCGGCCTGGCTCGCCTGAACCGCCTCGAGCAATCCCGGAACCCCGGGCCGATTGAACGCCGGATTGGCGGCGGTGCGCGCGCGCTCGTTGACGAGGGCGTCGTTGTCCTTCAGGAACTGCACCTCCTGCGCATCCTTGAGCGGCACGAAAATCATCGGGTCTCCCCCCGAGGACACCATGCGGCGCGTGAGGCCGACCACCGTGTACTCGTGACGGCGGATGCGGATGCGCTCGTTCAGCCGGAGGCCGGTCTTGACGTCGGCGATCGCCTCGTAATGCGAGCGCGTGATCGGGCGTCCGGCGACCAGGTAACCCGGCTCGCCCGGGTGGCCCGGCTCGAAGCCGACCAGCATCACGCGCACGTCGCCGCCCGCGTGCTGGATCTGCATCGTCAGGTAGGTGACGTTCCCGGCCGCGGCGACGCCGGGAATGCCGAGCAGACTGCGGTAGGCGTCGTCGCGCACGCTCGACGGCTCGGCGTACGGACCCAGTGTGTCGCGCTGCACGACCCACAGATCCGCGCCGCCGATGGCGAGCAGCGCCTGCCCGTCGTCGACCAGGCCGCGATAGATGCCCGCCATCGAAAGGGTGAGACCGATGAGCAGCCCAAGCCCGAGGCCGGTGAACACGAACCGGCCCCAGCCGTGGAGGATGTCGCGCGATGCGAGGTTGATCACGGTCCCGGACGAACGATGGCGGGGACGACCTTCACCCTGGCATCGGGCAGCAGGGCCTGCTCGCTGTGCACGACGACCTGGTCGCCGTCGGCGAGACCGTCGAGGATCTGGCTGCGCCCGTCCAGCGTCGTCAGGCCGACCTTGACGGGCTTGAACGTGGCGCGTCCAGCGTTCACCTGCCACACGCCGTCCTGCCGGTCCACCCGTTTCACTGCCGCTGCGGGGATCGAGCGGACGGTGGCGAGCTCGGCGACGCGGATCGTCACCTCGACCAGCTCGCCAACCGGGATGCCTTCCGGCCGCGCCTCGAAGTCGACGTTGACGATCCGCTCCTCGGTGATCGCGTCGCTCACCCAGTCGACGCGCTGCACTCTCCCGCGGTACGCACGCTTGGGGTCGGAACGCAGCACGATCTCGGCCGGCTGGCCCGCGCGAACGCCGCCGGATTGCGCCTGGTCGATCCGCGCCCTCACCCACAGCGTCGACGGGTCGATGACCTGCACCACCGCCTGGCCGGCGACGACGGTCGTGCCCGGCTCGACCAGCCGCGCGCTGACGACACCATCGACCGGACTCGCGAGCCGGGCCTGCGTGCGCAGCTTGCCGACGCCCGCGACATCCGCCTGCGCCCGCTCGTGGTCGCGGCGCGCCGCCGCGACTTGAGCTCCCGCCGCGTCGACGCCGGCCTTCGCGGCATTGGCTTCGTGCGCCTTGGCATCGGCCGCTTCCTGGCTGACGAACCCTTGGGCGCGCAGTTCCGCGTAGCGCCGCGCGCCCGACGTGGCGAGCTGGGCGCGGCTCCGCGCCTCCGCCAGCTGGGCCTCCGCCGCGCGAATCGTGCTCGCGGCCCGCTCCGCCGCCCTTTCGGCGCTGGTGACACGATCCGCGAGGTCGATCGGGTCGAGTTCGGCCACGAGTTGCCCCCCTTTGACCGCATCGCCCTGATCAACCAACACCCGCAGGACGCGGCTCGTGACGGTGGGGCCGAGCGCGTAGCTGCGGCGCGCCTCGACCGTACCGATGCCGAAGGTGCTCGCGATCAACGGGCCCTGCTCCACGTTCGCCACCGTCACCTTCGCCGCCGCGAGCGGTCCCTGGCTCGTGACCAGCCAGCCGAGCACCACCGCGACCCCGATGCCGACGGCGACGAGCGTCGCGTTGCGGCCGAGTTTCACGTTCATCGCTTTCTCCGTCCGCGATAGCCGTCGAGGAGGAGC
>DASQBO010000340.1:0-7472 GCA_035635175.1 Casimicrobiaceae bacterium
GGCGAGACCGAGTGCCAGCGGCTGCTCGACCGCGCGCTCGCGGGCGAGGCGACGCCGGAGGAGGCCGAGGCATTCCGCGGCCAGATGCTGACCGAGATGGCGCGCATGAGCCTGGACGACGGCCTCGTGATGCAGATCCACCCGGGCAGCTTCCGCAACCACAATCCGGCGATCTACCGCGACTTCGGGCGCGACAAGGGCGCCGACATCCCGACGCGCACCGACTACGTCCGCGCGCTCAAGCCGCTGCTCGACCGTTACGGCAACGAGCGCGGCCTGACCGTGATCCTGTTCACGCTCGACGAGACCGTCTACTCGCGCGAGCTGGCGCCGCTCGCCGGCCACTACCCGATCCTGCGGCTCGGGCCTGCCTGGTGGTTCTTCGACAGCCCCGAAGGGATGCTCCGGTTCCGCGAGCTCACGACGGAGACCGCGGGCTTCGCGAACACGGTGGGGTTCAACGACGACACGCGCGCGTTCCTGTCGATCCCCGCGCGGCACGACGTCGCCCGTCGGATCGACTGCCGCTTCCTCGCTACGCTCGCCGTCGAGCATCGGATCGGCGAGGACGAGGCTTTCGAGCTCGCCCCGGAGCTCGCCTACGGCCTTGCGAAGCGAGCCTACCGGTTGTAGGAGCACGCCCCGTGCCGCCGCGCTCCCGGCGATCGTCGACGCGGCCAGCACCGGACGTTTCCGGCCGGGGCGGGGAACTGTCGAGAATCCCGACCTGTCCCAATCCGCGCGGCGCCATCGCCCGATCGTGCCGCGCCTCGACGTCGATGCCGGGCAGGGAGCTGCGCCTGACGCGCGCAGCCCGCCGGGGGATCCCCGTGCCGGCGCGAGGCTGCGCCTGCGACACAACGAAGAAGGACGCCGCTCATGATCACGCTGCGCAAGGCCCGCGAGCGCGGGCACGCCGAGCACGGCTGGCTCGATTCCTGGCACAGCTTCTCGTTCGCCGAGTACCACGATCCGGCGCACATGGGGTTCGGCCCCCTGCGCGTGATCAACGAGGACCGCGTCCAGCCGGGCACCGGCTTCGGGACGCACGGGCACCGCGACATGGAGTTCCTGAGCTACGTGCTCGACGGACAGCTCGAGCACAAGGACAGCATGGGCAACGGCTCTGTCATCGCGCCGGGGGACGTGCAGCGGATGAGCGCGGGGCGGGGCGTGCTCCACAGCGAGTTCAACCCTTCGCGGAGCGCGCCGGTCCACTTCCTGCAGATCTGGATCCTGCCGTCGAAGAACGGCATCGATCCCGGCTACGAGCAGGTCAACGTCCCCGACGCGGAGAAGCGCGGGCGGCTCCGCCGGATCGCCGGAGCCGAGGGCGGCGATGGCGCGGTGAGGATCCACCAGGACGCGAGCGTGTACGCGGCGCTGCTCGACGGCGCCGAGTCCGTGCGCCACGCGCTCGCGCTCGGACGGCGCGCGTACGTCCACGTCGCGCGCGGCAGCGTCAGCGTGAACGGGACGCCGCTCGCGGCCGGCGACGCCGCGAAGCTCGAGCGCGAGCACGAAGTCGTCCTCGACCGCGGTCAGTCTGCGGAAGTGCTGGTGTTCGATCTTCCCTGAACGGAGGGGCCATGAACGGAACGAAGGACCTGCTGGCACTGGTCGGCCGCGTGCTGCTCGCGGTCATGTTCGTCTACAGCGGGTACGGCAAGATCGGCGGCTTCGAAGGCACGGCGCACGCCATCGCCGGCAAAGGGCTGCCGCTGCCGGAGATCGGCGCCGCGATCGCGCTCGTGGTGGAGCTGATCGGCGGCCTCATGCTCGCCGTCGGCTGGAAGGCGCGGTGGGCCGCGGCCGTGATCGTCGTGTTCACCGCGGCCGCCACGTATTTCTTCCACGATTTCTGGCAGATGGCCGACGCTGGGGCGCACATGACGAACCAGATCATGTTCTTCAAGAACATCGCGGTTATCGGCGGCATGCTGCTCGTCGTCGCCTTCGGCCCCGGCCGGCTCAGCCTGGACCGCCGCTAGGAGCGCGCCCAAGCCGCTCGCCGCGGCGCACGACGCTCCGGTTCGGGCGATCCGAGACGATCCGTCCGTCGACCAGCTCGACGATGCGGTCGCAGCGCTGCGCAAGTCGCGGGTCGTGCGTGACGATCAGGAACGTCGTTCCGCTCGTCTCGTTCACCTCGCGCAGGAGGTCGAACACCGCGTCGGCGTTCTCCGTGTCGAGGTTCCCCGACGGCTCGTCCGCGAGCACGAGCGCCGGCGCCATCGCGAGCGCCCGCGCGATCGCGACACGCTGCTGCTGGCCGCCGGAAATGTCCGAAGTCTTGTGATTGCGCCAGCGCGTGAGGCCGACGCGGTCGAGCAGCGCCGCCGCGGTCGCCTTCATGTCGGCGTCGACACGGCCGCGGGCGGCGAGGACCGGCATCATCACGTTCTCGAGCGCAGTGAAGGCCGGCAGCAGGTAGTGATACTGGAAGATGAAGCCGATCGTGCGTCCGCGCAGCCGCGTCGTCGCACCTTCGTCGAGGCCCCCGGCGTCGTGCCCGGCGATGACGATCCGCCCCCCCGTCGGCCGGTCGAGGAGGCCGATCAGGTTCAGGAGCGTCGTCTTGCCCGAGCCCGAGGGCCCGATCAGCGCCGCGAATTCACCCCGCCGCAACGCAAGATCGATGCCGTGCAGGACCTCGGCTTCGACGGGCGTGCCGACGTCGTAGGACTTGCGCACGCCTTCGAGGCGCAGCGTCTCGGGCGCGGCCGGGTCAGCCACGGATCGCCACCGCGGGATCGAGCCTCGCCGCGCGGCGGGCCGGGACGACCGCGGCGAGGATGCCGACCAGCGTCGCCCCGACGCAGGCGAGCATGAAGAGCGAGGGCTCGATGACGACGATGAACATCGGGGTGCCGTCCGGATTCCTCGCGACCCCGCGCCACAGGAGGAGGAAGACCCAGGCGAGCATCGAGCCGAACAGAGCGCCGGTCAGGCCCATGAACCCGCCCTGGATCAGAAACACGCGAAGCACCTGCGCGCGCGCCGTGCCCATCGCCCGCAGGATGCCGATCTCCTTCGACTTCTGCACGACCGACACGACGAGCACGCTCGCGATTCCCAGCGCCACGGTGATGCCGACGAAGATCCGGATCAGCGTGTTGGCGAGGATCTGCGCCGCCATCGCGGTGAAGAACTGTGCGTTCGTGCGGATCCAGCTGTCGACCTGGAGGTCGTTCGCGGCGCGGATCGACTGTGCGATCGCCTCCGCGGCGAAGGGCTCGCGGACCTTGACGTCGAGGCTCGTCGCGCCGCCGGGAAGGTCGAGCAGGCTCTGCGCGGTCCGGAGCGCGACGTAGACGTTGCGCTGGTTCACTCCCTTGTTGCCGAAGTCGAAGATGCCGGCGACCGTCAGCGTCGACGACGCCCCGTTCGCCGTCGACAAGGCCAGCTTGTCGCCGACAACGGTGCCGAGGTCCTTCGCGAGCTCGGTGCCGACGACGATGTCGATGGGGCCGACGTCGTAGCGCCCGGCGACGATCTTCTCCGGCAGCGCGATCACCGTGAAGTAGGACTCGATCTCGATGCCGATGATCGAGACGGCCTTGGTCGCTTCGCCGCGGCGGACGAACCCGGGGCCGGTGATCACGGGCGTCACGCCGATCACGTCCGGGAGCCGCTCGACCTCCGCGCGGACCTTCTGCCACTGGTCGACCGAGCGCAGCTGCTGCGAGCGCGGCTGCACTTTCGCGGCCACGGCCGGCTCGCCCTCGCGGAGCGGGCGCGCGACCTGGTCGGGAGCGAGGATCTGGATGGGCGCCTGGTAGTTGAGCGTGCGGCGAATGATGTTGGCCTGCATGCCGGCGAGCAGCGCCGACATGAAGACGATCACGCCGGCGCCGAGCGCGACGCCGAAGACGATGAGCACCGTCTGCATGAGGCCCTCGCGCATGAAGCGGAACGCGACGACCCACTCGAAGAGCGCGAGGGGATTCACGGTTTGCGGTGCGCGTTGTGGGTGGACGCGATGCGGATCCAGGCGCCCGGCAGGACGCCGGAGGCCGCGGAAACGAGCCGGTCGCCGGCGACAACGCCGTCGACGATCTCGACGTTGCCCTCGCCCTTGGCGCCCAGCGCGACGGGCGTCTTCACGGCGTGATGGTCGGTGGCGACGAGGACCCACGGGTGCGGACCCGCAGCGTCGAACACCGCGTCGGCGGGTGCGACCAGGGTTCCGTTGCGGCGAGCGACTTCGATGTCCACCGAGACGGTCATGTCCTGGCGCAGGTAGTCAGGCGGTTCGGCAACGCGCAACTTCACCTCCACGGAGCCCCGGAGCGCGTCGATTCCCGGATTGACGTAGAAGAGCTCGGCGGCGAAGCGCTCGCGGGGGTAGGCGTCCGCCGATGCGAGAGCCTTCTGCCCGATCCTGAGCTGCGCCAGGTTCTTCTCGTCGATCGAGACGACGATCTGCGTCTCCCCCGAGGGCGCGAGGACCATCAGCTCCTTGCCCGTCTGCACGACGTCACCCGGTTCGACGTTGCGCGCGATCAGGACGCCGGCGGACGGCGCCCGGATGATCGTCTGCTCGAGGCGAGCGACGGCGGCGGCGAGCGCGGCCTGCGCCTGCGAGAGCGCGGTCTGCGCCATCAGGTAGTCGCTGCCGGTCGGTGCGTTCGACCGGACCTGCAGGCGCGCGGCGTTCTGCTGGCTTTCGGCGACGTCGAGGTTGCGCTTCGCGTCGTCGAGCGCGGAATCGCTGATGAAGCCCTTCGCCCTGAGCTCGACATTGCGCTCGTACTGCGCGCGGGCGAGCCGCAGGTTGGCGTCGGCCTGCCGCAGCGCCTGCTCGGCAGCGGGGAGCCCGACTTCGCGCAGTTGGCGGAGCTTGGCCTCCGCTTGCGCGACGGCTGCCTGCGCCTGCGCGAACGCTGCGCGCTCGTCGCGATCGTCGAGCTCGATCAGCACGTCGCCCTGCCGCACGGTCTGCCCCTCTTCGACCGGGATGCGCGCGACGCGCTCGGTGATCACCGCGCCGACCGACACCCGCTGCGGGGTCATCACGCGCCCGCTGGCCACGACGGTCTGGACGATGTCGCCGCGCACGACCTCGAACACGTCGACCGGGGCGCCGAAGATCGGGTCGCGAAAGACGTATGCCGCCGCGGCCAGCGCGACGAGCGCGAGCAGGCTCCGCGCGAGCACGGGACGGCGAAGGGAAGGCTCGCGCGAGGGCGTCCGGCGCCCGCGCTTGAACGACGGCAACCGCATGACGGTGGGAGTCGGGTCCTTTCCCGTGCATTGTCCCGGGCGGCCGGCGATGCTCCCTTGATCCCCGACAAGGGTCGCCCGGAGCGGGCCGCCGAGTGGGCCCGGCCGCTACTCGCGCTGCCGCGAGTCGAGCCAGATCGTCACCGGGCCGTCGTTGACGAGCGCCACCTGCATTGCGGCGCCGAAGACACCGGTCGCGACCGGCTTCCCCAGCGCAGCGGACAGTGCGGCGACGAACTCCTCGAAACGGGGCGCCGCGACCTCGGGCGGCGCAGCGGCCGACCACGAAGGTCGATTGCCCTTGCGCGTCGACGCGAAGAGCGTGAACTGGCTCACGGCGAGGATGCCACCGCCGACGTCGACGACCGAGCGGTTCATCGTGCCCGCGTCGTCGTCGAAGATGCGGAGCGCGACGATCTTCCGGGCGAGCCACGCGCGATCGTCGTCGCGGTCGTCGCCCGCGATGCCGGCGAGGACGAGCAGGCCGGGGCCGGTCGCGCCGACGACGCGCCCGTCGACCGCGACCGACGCCTCGCGGACGCGCTGCACCAGCGCCCTCATCGCTTGACGAGCGTGCGCTCGACGTTCGTGACGTAGCCGGACATCAGCGTCACGGTCGTCAGCGTCTCCGGATCCCCGTCCACCGGGAACCACGACCAGCGCTGCTGCTTGCCGTTCTTCCCGCCCGTCGTGGCGTCGGGCGGCCCGATCCGCGCGAGCACCTCGCCTTCCGACATGCCCGCGCGCAGGTGCTTCCGCTCCGCCGGATCGCCGCGGGGGCGCTCGGCCTTCTTCGACGCCGTCGCGTCGTGCTTCGCGCCGTTGGCCCCTCGCGCGGCAGGCGGTGGGGGCGCGGGCGTCTCTGCCTTCGGCACGCTCGGCAGGACCGTGATCTCGGGCGGGTCGCTCTGGAAATTGCGGAGCTCCTTGCCGGGGGGGCAGGGCATTTCCTGATAGATCGGCCGGCCGCCCTCGCCCGCGCACTTGTAGACATCGGCATGCGCGGGCGCGAGGCCGCCGGCCGCGACCATCGCGGCCAGGATCGGGACGCGCCACGCCGGGCGCCCCCGAAAAGAGGAGAAACCTCGCTTGAAGCGGGTATCGGGCATCGCGCGGAACCGGGAGCGCCGCAAAAGTCTCTACCATACGCTCTTCACCGTTCGGCCGGAGTAACCCTTCCGATGGATTCGCCCCCTGCCGTCGCTGCGCGCGTCGGCGACATCGCCCCCTTCCACGTGATGGAAGTGCAGACCGCGGCTCGCGCGCTCGAGGCAGCGGGCCGCAGCGTCGTCCACATGGAGATCGGCGAGCCCGACTTCCCGACGCCCGGCCCGGTGCTCGACGAAGCACGGCGCGCGCTCGTCGACGGCGGGATCTACTACACGTCGGCGCTCGGCCTGCCGGAGTTGCGGACGGCGATCGCGGAGCACTATGCGGCCCACCTCGGTACCGCCATCGCGCCGGAGCGCGTCATCGTCACGGCGGGATCGTCGGCCGCGCTGCTGCTCGTGCTCGCTCTGCTCGTGGGCCGCGACGACGAGGTGCTGCTGGCCGATCCCGCATACCCGTGCAACCGCCACTTCATCCGGCTGCTCGAAGGGGCGCCCGTCGGCATCCCGGCCGGTCCCGAGTCCCGCTACCAGCTGTCGGCGGCGGCGATCGAGCGCGCGTGGACCGACCGCGCGCGCGCGGCGCTGATCGCGTCGCCGTCGAATCCGACCGGAACGCAGGTCGCACCCGACGAGATGGCGCGGATCGCGGAGCTCGTCGCGCGGCGCGGCGGAAGCCTCGTCGTCGACGAGATCTACCTGAGCCTTTCCTACGACGGCGTGCCGCGCTCCGCGCTCGCGACGGCGGGCGCGAGTGCCGGCGATCTGTTCATCGTGTCGAGCTTCTCCAAGTACTTCAACATGACCGGCTGGCGGCTGGGCTGGATCGTCGCCCCCGAGCGCCATGTGCGCGATCTCGAGAAGCTTGCGCAGAATCTCTACATCTCGCCGCCGACGCTTTCGCAGCGCGCCGCGCTCGCGTGCTTCCGCCCGGAGACCCTCGCGATCCTCGAGGATCGCCGCCGGGCCTTCCGCGCCCGGCGCGACTTCCTCGTCCCGGCGCTGCGCGCACTCGGCTTCGGCGTCCCGGTGATGCCGACGGGCGGATTCTTCGTCTACGCCGACAGCTCGCGCTTCGACTCCGATTCGCGGCGTTTCTGCCGCGACGCGCTCGAAGGGGCGGGAGTCGCCTTCACC
>DASQBO010000341.1:0-2837 GCA_035635175.1 Casimicrobiaceae bacterium
GGCGGTCGACCTGACCCCCAAGCTCGATTCCCGCAGCGACGTCTTCCCGTTGAGTCTGTGCGCCGCCTATTTCGGAGCCGGCAACAAGGCGGCCATCGAGCGGTGTGGCAAGGTGATCACGTTCGCGAACGACGGCCTCGGACCCGGAGCGGCCGTCCTCCGGCCAGCGGTCTCCCGACTCAGCTGGCGGAGGCACTTCCCTCCGCCGGCAGGCGAAAGCGGTGTCGGGCGCTCGGGCGACGGCCGGCGCGCGACCGCGAGCGCGTCACCGCGAGGTGCGCTGCCCGTTGCGGCTGCGCGCGATCCGCGACCGCGCGGCGAGCGCGGTGACCTCGGGCGGCGGCTCTTCGCCTCCGAGCTCCTCCTTGCGCGCCATGAGCTGCTCGCCGAGCGCCGTCAGGTCGCAGTCCGCCTTCCGCGCCTTGGCGAAGATCGTGCTCTCCTCCTCGCCGACGTGGTGCCGGACGTATTCGGAAAGGACCGTCACGCGCGCTGCGTAGTGATCGTCGCCGGGACTCGCGTTCTCGATCTGGCCGACGAGCTCCTTGATCGACGCGTGCTCCACGTCCGCCTCGTCGAGCGGGTCGTCGGCGTCGGCCGCTGCGCGGAGCGCCGGGTAGAAGATCTCCTCCTCGATCTGCGCGTGGACCTTGAGCGCCTTGCAGGCGGCTTGCGCGCAGAGGCGCATGCCTCCCGCGTCTTCGGCCTTGTGGAAGCGCTCGAACTGCTTGAAGAGCTTGCTGACCTGCGCGTGTTCCTCGCGCAGGAAGTCGAGCGCGGTGCGCGCCGAGGCGCGGCGCGGGCTCCGGCGGACGGCGGTCGTGGTGCGGGGCATCTTCGATCTCCGGTGGCAGGTTGGTCAGAACCGGGCGAGGCGGCCCAGCAGGTAGCCGGTCACGAGCGCGCCGGCGACGTAGCTGATCGGCCGCGCGCGGATCGACTCGCAGGCGGCCTCGGTGAGGCGCTCCTGCGTCGCGCGCGCCTGGTCGGGCAGCTTCGATGCCCAGTCGGCGGCGCTCGTCGCCACGTCCGTCGCGGTGTCGACTGCCTTGTGCGCTGCGGCGCTCACCTGCCCCACGCCGCTCGTCACGCGGTCGGCGGCCGTGTCGATCGTATTCTTGGCGGATTGGGCAAAGCTGTCGGACCGCGCGCCCGAGCCCGCCATCGTGGAGGAAAGCGGATTCGAGGCGCCGGTCGCGCCGGTCGTCAGGGGTCGGTCCATGATGTGTCCTTTCGGAAGAAAGCGTGGAAGGTCGGAGCCGGGACGTCTCTCGCGCCCCGTCGGCGTACCTTCGCCGTTTGGCGCCGCGCCTTCTATAGGCACGTTTCTGAAACGTTCGTAGGACGCGAACGACGGTGACGCGCGCCGCGCGCCGATGACTCGAGCGGACGCGCCTCGCGCTCGCAGCCTGCGGCGACCGCGCAGAGCGCGCCGAGGGCGACGGCCGCGCGCAGCGGACTCACCGCGCACGCGCCTGCTGGCGATCGGCGCGCGGCATCGCGTATTCCGCGAGCACGGCGTCGATCGCCGGCCGCGCGCGGTCGAGCGCGCCGTCGAGGTCGTCGCGCAACGCCCGGTCGTCGCGGCGGACGCCCATCCCGATGTCGAATTCGACCGGCCCGGTGCCGTCGGCGGGCACGGCCGTCAGCGCGATCGGCGTCACCGCGCGCCGCGCGAAGTAGCCGGTCTGGGGGCCCCACACCACCGCGACGTCGAGCTTGCCCTCGCCGAGCGCCTCCATCATCCGCTCGGCGACCGGCCGCTCGCCGGCGACGGGGAAGCCGACGACGTTGGCGACGATGCCGCGCCGCGCGAGCGCGTGCACGGGCGGCGTCGCGGCGAGATCGTTGCCGACGAGCGCGACGCCGATGCGCAGCGAGCGCAGCCGCGGATCGTCGAACGACGTGAGGCGCCGCAGCCAGCGGGAGCGGTAGACAAACATGTAGGCGCCGCGGTAGTAGGGTGCGGTCGTGAGGAGGTGCCCGGCCGGCGTCGGAACACCGACGATGACGTCGCAGTGGCCCGCGCCGAGCGTCTTTCGCGCGAAACCCCGACGGTCGGGCAGCCTGTAGTAGCGCAGGTCGGCGTGTAGCTCGGAGGCGACGAGCGTCGCGATCCGGTTCTCGAACCCGCTACCGTCCGCACGCGAGAAAGGGGGGTTGTCGGGGTCCGCGCAGACGCGGAGCTCGCGCGCCGCGACGGGCGCCGCGGCGAGCGCGCAGGCGAACACCAGCGCGGCGGCGTCACGGCAGCGAGAAGACATGGAGGGTGCCTCCCTTGGTCGTTCGGAACTCGAGATCGGGGACCGCGTTGGCGAAGCCCGTGGCGGCGGCGCGTCTCGAGGTCGCCTGCGACGTCGGCGCCCTCCCAGACACCGATGCCCGCAGGCACTTCGCCGGTTCCGTAGGCGATCGCGAGGCGCGCAAGCTTCGTACCAGCCGCAGCGCACGGATTTGCAACGTCTTTTCCGAAGCCCCCAACGCGAACGGGGTACGGATTGGCCGTCGGAGCGGAAAAATCTGCACGCGAACCGCTCGCGCGTGATCGACGCGATCCCGCTTCCGCAAATGGATGGCGCTCCCCGCACAACGCGCTCCGACGAGCGAATGCGGCGTCGGCCGACAGTGCGGCGCGTGCGCGCTGCGTTAACTTCGCGGATGTTCGCTGCCGTCACGCCCGCCATGCCGCCACCCGCACACCGCCTTCGCATCGCCCAGATCGCCCCGCTCGCCGAATCGGTGCCGCCGCGGCTCTACGGAGGGACCGAGCGCGTGGTCGCGCACCTGACCGACGCGCTCGTCGCGGCGGGCCACGAAGTGACGCTGTTCGCGAGCGG
>DASQBO010000342.1:0-2769 GCA_035635175.1 Casimicrobiaceae bacterium
GACGACGAGCGCACCCGCAAGATCGGCTTCACCCCGAGCAAGACCCAGGTGACGCTGTACGACGGCCGCACCGGCGAGGCGTTCGACCGTCCGGTCACCGTCGGCCACATGCACGTGCTGAAGCTGCACCACCTCGTCGACGACAAGATGCACGCGCGCTCGACCGGCCCGTACAGCCTCGTCACGCAGCAGCCGCTCGGCGGCAAGGCGCAGTTCGGCGGCCAGCGCTTCGGCGAAATGGAGGTGTGGGCGCTCGAAGCCTACGGTGCTGCCTACACGTTGCAGGAGATGCTCACGGTCAAGTCCGACGACGTCAACGGCCGGACCAAGGTCTACGAGAACATCGTCAAGGGCGAGCACAAGATCGAGGCCGGAATGCCGGAATCTTTCAACGTGCTGGTGAAGGAAATCCGCTCGCTCGCGATCGACATCGACCTGGAGCGCTTCTGATGCGCGCCCGCACAAACGCCATTGCCCGTCGTCTCCGCGTTGGCGAGGACCCAGTGTCGTACGACGAAAGTCGCTGGATCCCCGCGCAGCTAGCAAAATGCGCGGGAATGACCCCGGATACGGAATCACTCGGGAGTAACGCATGAAAGCACTGCTCGATCTTTTCAAGCAGGTCACGCAGGAAGAGGAGTTCGACGCGATCAAGACCGGGCTCGCCTCGCCGGAGAAGATCCGCTCGTGGTCTTACGGCGAGGTGAAGAAGCCGGAGACGATCAATTACCGCACGTTCAAGCCGGAACGCGACGGTCTCTTCTGCGCGAAGATCTTCGGCCCGGTGAAGGACTACGAGTGCCTGTGCGGCAAATACAAGCGCCTGAAGCACCGCGGCGTCATCTGCGAGAAGTGCGGCGTCGAGGTCACGCTCGCCAAGGTCCGCCGCGAGCGGATGGGCCACATCGAGCTCGCGAGCCCCGTCGCGCACATCTGGTTCCTGAAGAGCCTGCCCTCCAGGATGGGGATGGTGCTCGACATGACGCTGCGCGACATCGAGCGCGTCCTGTACTTCGAGGCGTACGTCGTCACCGATCCCGGCCTGACGCCGTTGAACCGCGCGCAGCTGCTGACCGAGGACGACTACCTCGCGAAGCTCGAGCAGCACGGCGACGACTTCTCGGCGACGATGGGCGCGGAGGGCATCCGCGAGCTCCTGAAGGCGCTCGACGTCCCGCACGAGATCGACACGCTCCGCAAGGAGCTGGAGGCAACCGGCTCCGAGACGAAGATCAAGAAGATCGCCAAGCGGCTCAAGGTGCTGGAGGCGTTTCAGAAGTCGGGGATCAAGCCCGAGTGGATGATCCTCGAGGTGCTGCCGGTGCTGCCGCCGGAGCTCCGACCGCTGGTCCCGCTCGACGGCGGCCGCTTCGCGACCTCCGACCTGAATGATCTCTATCGCCGCGTCATCAACCGCAACAACCGGCTGAAGCGGCTGCTCGAGCTCAAGGCGCCCGACATCATCGTGCGCAACGAGAAGCGGATGCTGCAGGAGGCGGTCGACTCGCTGCTCGACAACGGCCGCCGCGGCAAGGCGATGACCGGCGCCAACAAGCGGCCGCTGAAGTCGCTCGCCGACATGATCAAGGGCAAGGGCGGGCGCTTCCGGCAGAACCTCCTCGGCAAGCGCGTCGACTACTCGGGTCGCTCGGTGATCGTCGTCGGCCCGCAGCTGAAGCTGCATCAGTGCGGGCTGCCGAAGCTGATGGCGCTCGAGCTCTTCAAGCCCTACATCTTCAACAAGCTGGAGACGATGGGCCTCGCCACGACGATCAAGGCGGCCAAGAAGATGGTCGAGTCGCAGGAGCCCGTCGTCTGGGACATCCTCGAGGACGTGATCCGCGAGCACCCGGTGATGCTGAACCGCGCGCCGACCCTGCACCGCCTCGGCATCCAGGCGTTCGAGCCGGTGCTGATCGAGGGCAAGGCGATCCAGCTCCATCCGCTCGTCTGCACGGCGTTCAACGCCGACTTCGACGGCGACCAGATGGCCGTCCACGTGCCGCTGTCGCTCGAGGCGCAGATGGAGGCGCGCACGCTGATGCTCGCGTCTAACAACGTGCTCCTGCCGTCGAACGGCGAGCCGTGCATCGTGCCGTCGCAGGACATCGTGCTCGGGCTCTATTACGCGACGCGCGAGAAGATCAACGCCGCGGGCGAGGGCATGCACTTCGCCGACCTGGCCGAGGTGCAGCGCGCCTACGAGTCGCGGCAGATCGAGCTCCACGCGAAGATCTCGGTGCGGCTGAAGCAGATCGAGACGGGCGCCGGCGGCGAGAAGGTCGAGAAGACGGTCCGCTTCGAGACGACCGTCGGCCGCGCGCTCCTGTCCGAGATCCTGCCGGCCGGGCTGGGCTTCGAGAACATCAACAAGCCGCTCAAGAAGAAGGAGATCTCGCGGATCATCAACGCGAGCTTCCGCCGCTGCGGCCTGCGCGAGACGGTGATCTTCGCCGACAAGCTGATGCAGGCGGGCTACGGACTCGCCACGCGCGGCGGCATCTCGTTCGCCGCCGACGACATGCTGGTGCCGGCCGAGAAGCACACGATCATCGCCAAGGCCGAGGCCGAGGTGAAGGAGATCGAGGCGCAGTACACGTCCGGCCTGGTCACGCAGGGCGAGCGCTACAACAAGGTGGTCGACATCTGGGGACGTGCCGGCGACCAG
Source organism: Casimicrobiaceae bacterium (assembly GCA_035635175.1). Lineage (GTDB taxonomy): Bacteria > Pseudomonadota > Gammaproteobacteria > Burkholderiales > Casimicrobiaceae > CAIWHR01. The sequence goes on from DASQBO010000342.1 coordinate 2,669, forward strand.
ATCGCCAAGGCGATGATGGACCAGCTCGGCAACGAGAAGGTGCGCGACCGCGCCGGCAAGGAGGTCAACCAGGAGTCGTTCAACGCCATCTACATGATGGC
>DASQBO010000343.1:0-2350 GCA_035635175.1 Casimicrobiaceae bacterium
AGCCCTTGATCGTCTTGGCGAGGATCACCGTCGGCTGGCCCTTGTGGTTCACCCCCGCGTGGAACGCGTTGTAGACCTTGAACGGGTCGTGACCGCCGCGGTTCAACTTCCAGATGTCGTCGTCGGAGTAGTCGGCGACGAGCTCCTTCAGCTCCGGAGTGTTGAAGAAGTGCTCGCGGACGTAGGCGCCGTCCTTGCTCTTGAAGGTCTGGTACTCGCCGTCGACGCACTCCATCATCCGGCGCGCGAGGATTCCCTTCTTGTCGCGCGCGAGCAGCGGGTCCCAGTGCCGGCCCCACACGACCTTGATGACGTTCCACCCGGCACCGCGGAAGTCGCTCTCGAGCTCCTGGATGATCTTGCCGTTGCCGCGCACCGGGCCGTCGAGGCGCTGCAGGTTGCAGTTGACGACGAAGATCAGGTTGTCGAGGCTCTCGCGCGCGGCCATGCCGATCGCGCCCATCGATTCCGGCTCGTCCATCTCGCCGTCGCCGCAGAAGCACCAGACCTTGCGCCCTTCGGTCTGCGCGAGCCCGCGGTCCTGCAGGTACTTCATGAAGCGCGCCTGGTAGATCGCCATCAGCGGGCCGAGGCCCATCGACACCGTCGGGAACTGCCAGACGTCGGGCATCAGCCACGGATGCGGGTACGACGAGATGCCGTTGCCGTCGACCTCCTGCCGGAAGTTGTCCATTTGCTCGGCCGTGAATCGACCCAGCATGAACATCCGTGCATAGATCCCAGGGGCGGAATGGCCCTGGATGAAGACGAGGTCGCCGCCGTGCTCGGCCGAGGGCGCATGCCAGAAGTGGTTGAAGCCGATGTCGTAGAGCATCGCCGCCGACGCGAAGCTCGCGATGTGGCCGCCGACGTTCGTGTCCTTGTTCGCGCGCACGACCATCGCCATCGCGTTCCAGCGGACGATGTGGCGGATCCTCTGCTCGATGTTGAAGTCGCCCGGCAGGCGCACCTGCTTGTCGACCGGGATCGTGTTGATGTACGCCGTGTTGGCCGAGAACGGCAGGTACGCTCCCGAGCGGCGCGCCTTGTCGATCAGCGCCTCGATCAGGAACTGCGCGCGGTCGGGCCCTTCCTGTGCGAGCACGCCCTCGAGCGCGTCGAGCCACTCGCGCGTTTCCTGCGGATCGTGATCGGCGTCCTGGTTCATGCGGATCTCCTGCGCGGAAGTCGGCGTCGGCGGACGGGCGGGGTTCGATTGTATGCGGCGCCCGCGCCCGCCGTATCGCCGGGCTCCGCTGGACAGCGGGGGCCTCGCCTCAGGTTACCACCAGATGGAAATCGTTTCCATTCACGCTGCCCGCTGAGACCCTTGCTACGTCGTGGTCACGAGGGCGGCGACGACGGGTGTCGCGGTCCCGTCGGTGGCGTCGCGTCGGGAGGCCCGATCCTGGGGCCGCCGCCGCGCGGGCGCCGCGCGAGAAGCGTGGCGCCGCAGACGAGGCTCGCACTGCCGAAGACGACGAAGCCGGCGCGATAGCTTCCCGACAACGTCGCGAGGAGCGCGAAGAGCGGCGGGCCGAGCACGACGCCGGCGAAGGTGACGAAGCCCGACGCGCCGGTCACCGTGCCGGCCTCGCCTGCCGGCGAATGCCGGGCGACTTCGGCGAGCTGGACGCCGTTCCAGCCGATCGCCGTCGCGCCGAACACGGCCCCGATCGCCAGCACCGCCGCGCCCGGCCACGTGTCGCCGAAGCTCGCCGTCGCGTACGCGCACGCGGCGGCGGCGATGCCCAGAGTGCCCAGCACGTTGCGCGGCCGCACCCAGCGGTCGGCGACGTGGCCCCAAACGATGCGGCCGACGATGCCGCCCGCGTTCGCGACCGTCAGCGCGAGACCTGCGGCGACGAGCGCGTAGCCGAGCGTCTCCGTGAGATAGACGACGAGGAAGCTCACGAGGCACACCTGCGTCGCGGCGTACACGAAGCCGGTCGCCGCGAGCTCGACCAGCGCCGTCGTGCGGAAGACGATCCGCAGCGGCGCGAGCACGCCCGCGAGCGACAGGCGCCGTCCGGGCTGCCGGTCGGCGTCGAGGGTTGGACGCGACCGCTCGGCGATGACGGCGATGCCGACGCCCAGGAGCGCGATCGCGAAGAACGCGTGGCGCCAGCCGAGCGCGACCGCCAGTGCCGGGAGCGCTGCGCCCGCCAGCGCGGCGCCCGCCGGCACGCCGGTCTGCTTGATCGAGAACGTGAGCGCCATGCGCGAGGGCGGCGCCGCGCGCACGAGCACGTGCGACGACGCGGGCGTGATCGGCCCGTATCCCAGCCCCAGGACGAGCGGCGCCACCGCGAGCAGCAGGCTCGGGAGCGCCGGCGGCGCGGCCGCGAGC
>DASQBO010000344.1:0-12973 GCA_035635175.1 Casimicrobiaceae bacterium
CCGCCAGCGCTTCGTGCGCGCCGGACTCCGCGTTGCCGACGATGTGCGCCGCGCGCAGGCAGTGGGCGGGCACGCATGCGGGAGCCGCGGCGAGCACCGCTTCGATCTCCGCGCGCGGATCGCCACGATGCGTGTGCAGGAGCACGAGCGCGCGTTCGCAGCGGCGGCGAGCGTCGCGATCGTCCGGCGATGCGCCATCGGCGGCGGCCCTCGCGGGCGGCCCGTCGTCCACGGTCGTGAAGTGCGCGTGCATTCGTGCTGTCCTGGGCGGTGACTGGAGTACAGTCTGGGCCGAGCGTGCGGCAGGCCGACTTTTCCGCCGGCCCCGAATTGTTTCATTTGTTTCGCGGGCGGATCCCTTGCCCGCGGACGCAGTGCACGCCGGACCCGATGGGAGAACGCCATGGATCGTGAGTTGCAGGAGCGCGGCCTCGCCGTGCGCAGGCGGGTGCTCGGCGCCGCCTACGTCGACAGCGCGATGCGCAGCGCGGACGCCTTCAGCCGCCCGCTGCAGGAGCTGCTCAACGAGTACTGCTGGGGCGGCGTGTGGACGCGGCCCGGGCTCGAGCCGAAGACGCGCTCGATGCTGAACCTCGCGATGCTGCCCGCGCTCAACAAGCCGCACGAGCTCAAGCTGCACGTCCGCGGCGCGCTCAACAACGGGGTGACGCGCGAGGAGATCTGCGAAATCTTCCTGCAGGTCGCCGTCTACTGCGGCGTCCCCGCGGCGGTCGAGGCGTTCCGTTCGGCGCGCGAGGTGTTCGCGGAGGTCGATGCAGGAAGGTAGGGCGCCGCGACCGCTCTGCCAAGCCCGCCACGGCCGCTGTCGAGCGTCCGCCGCCGCCCGGCGCGCCGATGCGCTATCCTCGCCGTACCCGCTCCCGCCATGCACCTCGATCCCCAGGCGCTCCTGCTCGACGCCGTCGCTTTCGCCGCCCACAAGCACCGCAACCAGCGCCGCAAGGATGCAGAAGCGTCCCCCTACATCAACCACCCGATCGCGCTCGCGAGCGTGCTCAAGCGCGAGGGCGTCGACGACGTCGCCGTGCTCTGCGCCGCGCTCCTCCACGACACGATCGAGGACACGAACACGACCGCCGACGAGCTCCGCGTCGCGTTCGGCGAGGTCATCACGTCGGTCGTGCTCGAAGTGACGGACGACAAGAGCCTCGACCGGGCGGAGCGCAAGCGGCGGCAGGTCGAGCATGCGCACGAGCTTTCGGAGCGGGCCAAGCTCGTGAAGCTCGCCGACAAGATCTGCAATGTCTACGACATGGTCGCCGCGCCGCCCGCGAAGTGGTCGCCGGAGCGCAAGCGCGAGTACCTCGTGTGGGCGAAGGACGTCGTCGATCGCCTGCGTGGCACGCACGCGGGTCTCGAGACGATCTTCGACGAGGTCTACGCCAAGGGCATCCGCGCGCTCGCCGCGGCCTGACGTCCGCCGATGGTTTCCCGCCTGTTCCGTGGCGCAGCCCACCTCGACGCTGATCCCGCGCGGCGGGTCGAGGGCGTGGCCGAGCTGCCGCCCGAATCGGAGGCGGTCGCGGCGCTCCTTTCGGATCCCGCGCCCGAAGTGCGTCTCGCCGCGGCGAAGCGTTGCGCCAGCGCGCCTGCGCTCGTCGCGGCCTGGGAGAAGGAATCCGAGGACGCCGTGCGGACGGCGCTTGCGTCCGCGCTCGGTGTCGAGCTGGCCCGCGCACCCGATGCCGCGCTGGCTTCGGCGTTTCTCGGCTCCGACGGCTGCCCCGACGCGATCCGCGCCGCCGTCGCGCGCCACGCGGGCGACGCCGATCGGCGTCACATCGCAATCGCCGCGATTCGCGACGAAGCCACGCTGGTCGAGCTCGCGATCACCGGCGGGCACGCGGAGACGCGCAAGACGGCGGCGGAGCGCGTGCACACCCCGGAAGGCTTGCGCCGCATCGCGGGCGCGGCCGAGCACAAGGACCGCGGCGTCGCGCGGCTCGCGCGGAAGCGGATCGACGCGATGGCCGCGCAGGGGAACCGCGATGCCGAGGCCGACGCCATCCTGGCCGAGCTCGAGGCGCTCGCCGCAAAGCCCGGCCCCATCCTCACCGCCCTGATCGAGCTCGACCGGCGCTGGGAGGCGCTGCACCTCGACGCCGACGCCGACCGGCTCGCGCGGAGCGAAGCCGCGCGCAAGACGCTGCAGGCGCGCTTCGACCGCGAGCACGAGGAGCAGCGTGCGCGCACGCGCTTCGAGCAGGGCTTGCGCGACTGGCTCGCGAAGGCAGAGCCGCCGGGAGACTCCGCGGCGCTGTCCGCCCGGCGCGCGGAGCTCGCCGAGCTGCTGGCGGATGCCGTCAAATACGCGAATCCCGACGCGCGCGCGCAACTCGACGAGGCGGAGCGGCGTCTCGCGGGGTGGACCCAGGCGCTGAACGCGCAGGCCGACGCGGAGGCGCTCGTCGTCGAGGCCGAGCAGCTCGCTGCGGGCACCTCGATCGACGACGCGAAGCTGCCGGAGCGCTGGCAGGCGCTCGACCGGCGGATCCGGACGCCGGCGCTCTCGCGGCGGTTCGAGGCGGCGCTGATCGTCGTCGAGCAACGGCGCCTGGCACAGGTCCGCGCCGCGGAGCAGGAGGCGAGCGCGGCGCGTCAGCAGCTGCACGCGCTCCTCCACGCGGCGGAGCAGGCGCTCGCTGCCGGCCAGCTGCAGGCCGCGCGCGCTGCCGCCGACGAGATCCGCGCGCGCAAGGCGGAGGCCGGGGCGCTGCCCAAGCCGACGGTGCAGCGGCTCGGCCGCGTCATCCAGCAGCTCGGCGATCTCGAGCGCTGGGAATCGTACGGCCAGCAGCAGGCGCGCCTCCAGCTCTGCGAGCGCGCCGAAGCCGCCGCCGCGGCCGCGCTCGATCCCCGGCAGCTCGCGGTCGAAGTGCGGAACCTGCGCAACGAGTGGAAGGCGCTCGACGAGCAGCACGCCGGCGTCCCGAAGGCGCTGTGGGAGCGCTTCGATCGCGCGTGCGAGAAGGCGTACGCGCCCGCGGCGCGCCATTTCGCGGAGCAGGCGGCGAAGCGCAAGGAGGCGCGCAAGGGGCGCGAGGCGTTCATCGCCGCCGCCGCCGCCCACGCGCCGACGCTGCTCGCCGAGCCGCGCGACTGGCGGGCGATCGAGCGCTGGCTGCGCGAGACGGATCACCAGTGGCGCGAAGGCGATCTCGGCAGCGTCGATCCGAAGGCGTGGAAGAGCTTCGATGCGAGGCTCAGGGCCGCGGTCGCGCCGGCGCGCGACGCGCTCGCCGCCGCGCGCGACGAGGCCAAGGCGCGCCGCGTCGCGCTGATCGCGGAAGCGACCGCGCTCGGGGCGAAGGCGATGGAGCGCGAGACGCCGTCGCAGGTCAAGGCGATCCAGGCACGCTGGCAGGCGGAGGCGAAGGGCATCACGCTCCTGCAGCGCGACGAGCGCGCGCTGTGGGAGCAGTTCCGCGCGGCGTGCGACGCCGTGTTCCAGGCGCGCGAGGCGAAGCGCAAGGAGGAGGGCGACAAGAAGCACGAGGGCCGCCGCGCGCTCGAAGACGTCTGCGTGCAACTCGAGCAGCTCGCCCGCGCGACCGACCGGGACGAGCAGGAGGTGCGCCGCTCGTTGCGGGAGGCGGCGGAGCTGTGGCGACAGAGCACGCGCGGTCCGAATGCGGCGCCGCGGGGGCTGGAGGCCCGGTTCACGGGAGCGAAGGCCGCGGTCGAGGCCGCGCTCGCGTCGCGTTCGCGCGCGAAGGAAGCGGCCGTGTGGCAGGCGCTCGCGGCCAAGGAACGGATCTGCGAGCTCCTCGACGGGCACGTTCGCACCGGCAGCGGCGACGAGGCGGCCGAGAAGGACGCGACCGAGCGGTGGGCGGCGTTGCCGTCGCTGCCGCAGGCGTGGGAGAAGGCGATGCTCGCCCGCAGGGACGCGGCGATCGCCGCCTTCTACGATCAGGACAAGGCCGACGCCTACTACGCGCGGATGGACGACCAGGCGGAAGCGCGAGCGGAGGCCCTGCTCGATCTCGAGATGCAGCTCGGACTCGAGATCCCGCCGGAACGGCAGGCGCAACGGCTTGCGCTGCAGGTCAAGAAGCTTCGCGATCGGTTTCAGTCGGGCAGCGGCGCCGACACGCCCGGGGAGCGGCTCGTCGCGTGGTGTGCGACGCCCGGGGTGGCGGAGGCGCGCGACCGCGAGCGGGCGGAACGGGTGTTCGGCGCCGTGGGCCGCTCGAAATGACCGTAGGGGACGCAGGCGCATAGATTGAGAACGGGTGTAGCGAACCAACCGTTCGAGCCCAGGAGTGCCTCATGGCGACCGCGCAATCCCGCAAGCCCCGGCGCCCGGCGAAGTCGCCGCGGCCAGAGAAGCGCGCGCAGCGGAAGAAATCCGCGCTCCGGTCGCCGCGCCGCAAGCACGAGGTCAAGGGCGAGCTCGCCAACTTCGAGCTCGCGAAGGCCAAGTCGTCGCTCAACCTCGAGATCTTCGCCAACAACGAGAAGATCGGCGAGCTCGAGATCGGCCGCGGCTCGCTCTTCTGGTACGGCCGCAACCGCCACAAGAGCAAGCGGCTCAACTGGTCGCGCTTCGCCGAGATGATGGACGTGCTCGCGTACGGCGAGCACCTGTCCGGCGCCGACAAGTAGCGGCGGCCTACGCCTCCAGCGCCGCGCTCCACTTCGCGTGGCGGGCGAGGCCGTTCATCTTCATGCGCTTCCCGAACGCATCCTGCGCCGCCCGGACGTTCTCCGACTTGCCCGCCCAGAGCCGCATCGCGTCGTCCTGCAGCGCGCGCGCGTAGGAGAACGACAGCACCCACGGCGCGTGCGGCGCCATCGCGTTCATCGCGTTCAGGTTGGCGGTCGCCTCGACCGGCGACTGGCCGCCCGAGAGGAAGTTGATCGTCGGCACCGCGGCGGGGACGGTGCGCTTCAGCACTTCGAGCGTGGCGCGCGCGACGACCTCCGGCGCCGCCTTGGGCGGGCTCTCCTTGCCCGGCAGCACCATGCTCGGCTTCAGCACCATGCCTTCGAGGAACACCTTGTGCCGGTGGAGCGCGTGGAAGACCGCGTGCAGCACGGCCTCGGAGACCTCGTGGCAGCGCTCGATCGTGTGCACGCCGTCGATCAGCACCTCGGGCTCTACGATCGGCACGATGCCGTACTCCTGGCAGGTCGCCGCGTAGCGCGCGAGCACCTCGGCGTTCGCCGCGATGCCGAGGCGCGTCGGATTGCGATCGGTGATCGAGTAGACCTCGCGCCACTTCGCGAAGCGGGCGCCCTTGGCCTTGTAGCCCGCGAGCCGGTCGCCGAGGCCGTCGAGGCCCTGCGTGACGAGATCGCCGTCGGCGCCGGGCAGCCCGACGGTCCCCTTGTCGACCTTGATGCCGGGCACGATCCCGCGGTGCGCGAGCACGTCGGGGAGCAGCGTGCCGTCGTCGCCCTTCTGCGCGAGCGTTTCCTCGAACAGGATGACGCCGGCGAGATACTGGTTCGCGTCGGGCGTGGTGAACAGGAGGTTGCGGTACTGCCGTCGGGTCTCGTCCGTCGACTCGATGCCGACTGCCTTGAAGCGCTTGGTGATCGTCGGCATGCTTTCGTCGGCCGCGAGAATGCCCTTGCCCGGCGCGATCAGCTTCGCGATCGTCGCCAGCAATTCGTCGTGGGTGCTCATGGTCGCTCCTCGTTGCGGGCGGCGCGCGCATGCGCGGCGCCGGATCATAATGGTGCTCCGTTTCGGCCCGCGGGCGCTACTCCCGTCGTTGTAAGTCCTGCAAAAGTCCGGCGATGCCTCCGCGGCGCAACCTCATGGAATGGCTCGTCGTTGCCGTCATCCTCGCCTTGGGCCTTCCGGCCGCGGCGTGGCTCGCGCAGGACCGGATGATCTTCTATCCGCAGCCGGTGGCGTCGACGGCGCACCTGCCGGCACGCGCAGCGCCGTTCGAGGTGATCGCGGCCGACGGGACCGTCCTGCGCGGCTGGATCGCGCGCGGCGCGGCCGCACCCGCGCCGGCGGTGATCTACTTCGGCGGCAACGCGGAGGAGGTCTCGTGGACGCTCGCCGACGCCCGGTGGCCGCGCGAATGGTCGATCGTCGCGCTCAACTATCGCGGCTACGGGGAGAGCGGCGGCAAGCCCGGAGAGATCGCGCTCCTGGCGGACGGCCTCGCGATCTTCGACGCGGTCGCCGCGACCGGCGGGATCGACGCGACCCGGATCGCGACATTCGGCCGCAGCCTCGGCACGGCCGTCGCGACGCACGTTGCGGCGTCTCGCCCCGTCGCCGGCGTCGTGCTGGTATCGCCGTTCGACAGTCTCGCGGCGATCGGTCGCCACCACTATCCGTGGCTTCCGGTGTCGCTGCTCCTGCGCCATCGCTTCGAGGCGGCGACCGACGCGGCGCGCTGCAGGATGCCCCTTCTCGCCATCGTCGGCGCGGACGACACGATCATTCCCGTCGAGCGCTCGCGCGCGCTCTACGACGCGTGGGCGGGGCCGAAGAGCTGGTACGCGACTCGCGGCGCCGACCACAACGCGCTCGGCGCCACCGCGGATTTCTGGCGGCGCATCGGCGGCTTCCTCGACTCGACGCGGGCGTCAGCTCCGCCGTAACCAGGCTTGCGCCTCGTCGAGCGCCTGCGCGTACGGCAGCGCCTGGCCGTCCGCCTCGGCGGCGGCGAACGCGTCGTCGCCGAGCGCCGCGCGCGCCTTGGCGAGCTGCCCCGCGAAGAAGGCGTCGTCGGCCGGCGTGCGGTGCAGACGGGTCTCTTCCATCAGTGCCTGCACCGCGCCGGCGAACCGCGCCGCCTCCGCCCACTGCCCGCATAGCACGGCGAGGCCGACCGACACCTCGAGGGCGTCGTGGGCGCAGCGCATCGAACCGATGTCGCGAGCGATCGCCGCCGCCTCGGCCAGCAGCGCCCGGGCCCGCTCGGTGTCGCCGCGCTCGACGACAAGCCGCGCCAGGTTCGCGCCGCTGATCGCGACGCTTTCGGGGTCGTCCGCGTCGCGGGCGAGCGAAAGCGATTCCTCGAACAGCGGCTCGGCGGCGTCGAAGTCGTTCACCTCGCTGTAATGGCCCGCGAGCGCGTTGAGCGCGAACGACAGCCGCGCCTTGTCGCCCATCTCGCGCGCGAGGGCGGCCGACGCCTGGAAGTTGGTGCCCGCGGCCGCACGGTCGCCGAGCGCCTCGCACGCGTAGCCGAGGATCAGGTGCGCCGCCGCGGCACGGCCGACCGCGTGGATCTCCTCGGCGATCGCGACCGCCTCTTCGCCGTGCTGCCTGGAGGCGGCGAATGCCCCCATGAACCAGGCGAGTTGCGCCGCTGCGTATAGGGCGCCGCTGCGCCGATAGTCGCGCGCCTGCGCGCCCGGCCGCGCGAGCGCCTCGAGCGTCACGCGATAACCGAGCTCGATCAGACCGCGCGGCAGCCAGTAGAGCTGCAGCGTTTCGGCCAGCTGCAGTCCCTTCGCAGCGCCCGCCGGCGCGCGTTCGCACCACGCGTGCGCGGCGAGGAAATTCTCGCGCTCGAGATCGAGGCGCGAGAGCCACTTGCCCTGCTCCCTGCCCCAGAGCTGCGGGTGCGCCTCGATCGCCAGCGCGAGATAGTGGTCGAGATGGCGCGTGCGCACCGCGTCCGCATCCTCCGCGGCGACGAGCCCCTGCTGCGCGTACTCGCGCACCGTCTCGAGCATGCGGTAGCGCGTTCCGCCGGCGTCGAGCTCGACCAGCGACTTGTCGACGAGCGCGGAGACGAGGTCGAGCACGTCGTCGTGCCGAATCGCGCCGCCTTGGGCCACGGTTTCCGCCGCCTCCAAGGTGAAGCCGCCGGCGAACACGGCGAGGCGCTCGAACACGGCCTTCTCGGGCGAGTCGAGCAGGTCGTAGCTCCAGTCGATCAGCGCGCGAAGCGTCTGCTGGCGGGGCAGGTCGGTGCGGGCGCCGCGGGTCAGGAGCCTGAAGCGGTCGTCGAGCCGCTCGGCGATCGCCTCGACCGGAAGCGAGCGCACGCGCGCGGCGGCGAGCTCGAGCGCGAGGGGAATGCCGTCGAGCCGCCGGCAGATGTCGACGATGGCCGGCGCGTTCTCCGCGCTCACGGCAAAGTCGGGCCGCACGGCTTGCGCACGGTCGACGAACAGGCGCACCGCCTCGTACCGGACGAGCGCGTCGGGCGCGGCCGCTTCGCGGGAATCCGGCACGGCCAGCGCCTGTACCGGATACGTGACTTCTCCCGGCACACGCAGGTGCTCGCGGCTCGAGGCGAGGAGCTTGAGCCGGCTGCCCGCCTGCAGCAGCTGCTTCGCGAGGTCCGCGCAGGCGTGGACCAGGTGCTCGCAGTTGTCGAGGATCACGAGCAGCTCGCGCTCGCGGACGAACTTGACGAGCGCCTCGATCACTGGCCGACCCGCCTCCTCCATGACGCCGAGCACCGAGGCGACGGCCTGCGGCACCAGTCGCGCGTCGGCGACCGGCGCGAGCTCGACGAACCAGACGCCGTCGGGAAACTCGTCGAGCACGTCGGCCGCGACCTGCAGCGAGAGTCGCGTCTTGCCGAGCCCGCCCATGCCGAGGAGCGTGAGCAGCGGCGCCTGCGCGAGCAGCTTGCGGACCTCGGCCTGGCCGCGCTCGCGGCCGACGAACGACGTCACCTGCTGCGGCAGGTTGTTGGGCGTGGACTCGAGCGAGCGCAGGGCGGGGAAATCCTCGCGCAGCCGGGGATGCACGGCCTGATAGACGTGCTCCGGGCTTGCGAGGTCGCGCAGTCGCACGCGGCCCAGGTCGCGCAGCGTGACGCCCGGAGGCAGCTGCTCGCGGATCGACTCGACCGTCGCCTGCGACAGGAGGATCTGGCCGCCGTGCGCGGCACCCGCGATGCGCGCCGCGCGGTTGACGGCGCTGCCGAAGTAGTCGTTGTCGCGCCGCTCGGCGCTGCCCGTGTGCATTCCGCAGCGCACGGCGAGCGCCAGCCCGTCGGTCGCGGCCGGATCGGCGAGCGCCAGCTCGAGCGCGAGCGCCGCGTGCAGCGCGTCGACCGCGGCGCCGAACACCGCGTGCACGCCGTCGCCCATCGTCTTCACGACGCGGCCGCGCCGGGCCTCGATCGCGGCGCGCGCGAGCGCGTCGTGCCGCGCGATCGCTGCCGCCATCCGCGTGGGCTCGCGCTCCCACAGCCGGCTGCTGCCTTCGACGTCGGTGAAGAGCAGGGTGACGTTCGCGGCGCCGGCGGCGGCGTTCAAGGCGGTCCTGGCGACGGGCGGGAGAGGGCGGCCGTATCCTCGCGCGAAGGCGGCGGGCGGTCAAACGATCCTCTAGAATCGCGGCATGGACACCGCGGTGCCCGGGACGGCATTGCCCATCGACGAGCGCTGGATCGACGCGATCTACCGCGTTCGCTCGTCCGCCGCCGCGATCGACGCCCGGGCGAAGGCGATCGCGCTCGAGCAGAGCGTCGAGGCGCCGCTCGATGCCGTCGCCGATGCGCGCGTGCTCGCCGAGGTCGTCGCGCGTGTCGAGGGCATCGCGCCCGTCGCGGCCGGCGAGTACGACGTCACGATTCGCATCGCAGTGGAGACGACGGGGTACGAGGCGGGGCAGCTCGTGAGCATGCTGTTCGGCAACTCGTCGCTCCACGACGACGTCGCGCTCGCGGATGCGCGGATCCCGGCAAGCGTCGCGCGACGGTTCGGCGGACCGCGCTTCGGGATCGCCGGCCTGCGCGCGCTCACCGGCGTGCACGGCCGACCGCTCACGGCGTCGGCGCTGAAGCCGCAGGGGCTCGCGCCGGCGCAGCTCGCGGCGCTCGCGGGCACGCTCGCGCGCGCGGGGATCGACGTCGTGAAGGACGATCACGGGCTCGCCGACCAGGACGCGGCGCCGTTCCGCGCGCGGGTGCACGCCGTGCAGCGCGCGGTCGACGCGGCGAATCGCGAGACGGGCCAGCGCTGCGTCTACGCGCCGAGCCTCACCGGCCACTTCGGACAGCTGCGCGAGCAGGCGGCGATCGCGCGCGACGCAGGCGTCCGGATGATCCTGACGGCGCCGATGGTGAGCGGCGTCGGGAGCCTCGCGGCGCTCGCGCGGGAGGCGGGGGTGCCCATCCTTGCGCATCCGGCGCTCGCCGGCGCCGCGCGCATCGCGCCGCCGCTCCTGCTCGGCAAGCTGTTCCGGCTGTTCGGCGCCGACGCGACGATCTTTCCCAACGCGGGCGGGCGCTTCGCGTACTCCGCGGAGACGTGCGCCGCGATCGTCGACGCCGCGTGCGCGCCCTGGCACGGGCTCGCGCCGACGTTGCCCGTCCCCGCCGGCGGCATGACGGTGGCGCGCGTCGCCGGGATGCGCGAGCGCTACGGCGACGACGCGATGTTCCTCATCGGCGGCGGCCTGCTCGCCGCACGTGAGCGCCTCTACGATCGCGCCCGCGAGTTCGCGGCCGCGGTGCGCGGGGGATGAGGCCGCGATGAGCGATTCACCGGTCCGGCGTTTCGTCGCGGCGGACGAGGGATTCCGCTGGGCCGAGGTCGAGCTTCGGCGCTACAAGGAGGAGGGCGCGGCGTTCTTCCGCGACGTGACCCGACAGACGCTCTTCCGGCGCCCCGACCTGCGCGGCGAGCTCCGCTATTTCGAGGTCGCGGCGGCCGGACACTCGTCGCTCGAGCGCCACGGCCACGTGCACGCGGTGATGATCCTGCGCGGGAGCGGCGACGTGCTGATCGGCCACGACGTGCATCCCGTGCGCGCGTTCGACCTCGTGACCGTGCCGCCGTCCACGTGGCACCAGTTCCGGGCGTCCCCGGAAGCTCCGCTCGGGTTTCTGTGCATGGTCGACGCCGAGCGCGACCGGCCCGAGCTCCCCGACGCGCGCGCGATCGAAGGGCTGCGCGAGAGTCCTGCCGCCGCGGCATTCCTCGACGCCACGTCCCGCCGCTGACCGCTGACGAGCGGGGTTTGCGCGAGAAGGCAAGCCCGCGACCTTGACGAGCGTCAAGGAATCGTCGTGGCCGGAGGCGGAGACTTCGCCCATCGTTTCCAGTCGAAGGCGCCTCAGCGCGCCGGGCTGGACGCCTTCAGGAGGGGGCCGCCGCGCGCGGGCCCGCGATGACCACGCCACGTTGCCGCATGTACGACGATACCGTCTCCGACCTGCTTGCGACCAAACCCGGCGTGCACGCCCTGACGGTCGCGCCCGACGCGACCGTGACCTACGCCGTCTGCCTCATGAACCACAACGACGTGGGCGCGGTGCTCGTGATGGACGGCGCGCGGCTCGCCGGCATCTTCACCGAGCGCGACGTGCTCCGGCGCGTGATCGAGCCGGGTCTCGATCCGAGCATCACGCGCGTGCACGAAGTCCTGAGCGAAAAGCCCACGACGATCGCCGGCGCCGAGCTCGCCGAGCATGCGCTCGACGTGATGGTCGAGGGCGGGTTCCGGCACCTGCCGGTCGTCGCCGGCACGCGCGTCGAGGGCATCGTCTCGATGCGCGACCTGACCGGCTGGCTCATCCACCGCCTGCAGGCGGACGACGAGGACCGCGTCGGCGTCTGAGCCGTACTCGGTTCAGGCCTGCGCCGCGCGCCGCGCGCGGGACGGCGGAATGCCGAAGCGCTTGCGGTATTCGAGCGCGAAGGTCGTGGAGCTCCGGAAGCCGCAGCGCGCCGCGATCTCGGCCACCGAAGCCGAGCCTTCGTCGAGCAGCCGCTTCGCCTGGTCGAGCCGGAGGTTGCGCACGTGCGCGACGGGCGTCAGCCCGCGAAAGTCGACGAACGCCTTCTCCAGAGTGCGCCAGCTGACGCCGCAGTGCGCCGCCAGATCCGCGACGGCGAAACGCTCGCCGAGGTGCTCGGCCGCGTAGCGGTCGGCCCGTTTCAGGTAGAACGGCTCGAGCGGGCGCTTGGGCGTGTCGGAGCGGGCATCTCCGGGTGACGGTCCCGCCTTCCTGCTCGACGCGCCGACCAGCTGCAGATAGCGGCGATAGCTCGCGCGGGCGTCGCCGGTGTCGCCGAGCGCGTCGAGCACGATCGAGCGGTCGTACTCCAGGAATTCGAGCAGCACGTTGAACGTTCCCGTCTCGCGGGCGAGACCGAGCGCGACGTCGAGCTCGTGCAAAGCTTCGCGGTGCTGACCGAGGACGCGCAGTCCCCACGCGAGGTTCGAGCGCGTGACGATCTCGTCGTAACGCGCGCCGCGTGCCTGCAGCACGCCGAGCCGCTTGCGGATCGCGCGGACCGCGCGGTCGGCGTGGCCGAGAACGATCTGTAGCCGCTCGATGTTGCCGGCGACGTACCACGCCGCGAATTCGTATCCCGCGCGCTCGGCCACCGCGCGCGCTGCCTCGAAATAGCGGAGCGCCTCCTTGGCGTCCGCCTCCATGGCGCTCGTATCGGTTGGATCGAGCGACGACAGGTGGGCGCGGGCGTGTGGCCCGGACAGCTTCGACGTGGCGCGGTCGAACGAGACGGCGCCCAGTACGTTCAGGATCTGCACGATGACGTAGTCGTCGCCGCTCGCCTCGGCGACCGCGAGCGCGCGGTTCGCGAGCATCGCGATGCCATCGTAATCGGTGCGCGCGAGCAGGATTGCGATGCGGATTCGCAGTGCGAACGCGCTGTAGGCGAGGTCGCCGGCCGCGTCGAGCTTGGGGAGCAGCCGATCGACGAGTGTTACGGCATCGGAGTAGCGCCCCTGGAAGTACGCGAGCTCGGCGCGCCATGTCGCGACGCGCAGCATCGAACGCGTTCCGACCCCGGTTGCGCGCGCGGCCTTGTCCGCCTCGTCGAGCTCGCGCAGCGCGTCCGCGTGATCGCCCAGCCGCATCGCGCACGATGCGCGGACGAGATGCAGCTCGACCTGATCCGCGGCCGGAAGCGCCGGCCGCGATTGTCGAACCGCGTCCCGCGCGGCGTCGGCGGCGGCGCGGAGCTCGCCGGAACGGGCGAGCTCCCATGCGCGCGTCACGAGACCAACAAGCGGAGGT
The DNA here is from genome assembly GCA_035635175.1 of Casimicrobiaceae bacterium. Lineage (GTDB taxonomy): Bacteria > Pseudomonadota > Gammaproteobacteria > Burkholderiales > Casimicrobiaceae > CAIWHR01. The sequence goes on from DASQBO010000344.1 coordinate 12,957, forward strand.
GTCATGCGGCCATTGTT
>DASQBO010000345.1:0-3205 GCA_035635175.1 Casimicrobiaceae bacterium
AGCAAAGTCGAGAAAACACTTTAAGTACTCGGCGCTCGCCCCGACCGGCGCTGGAGGCGCGCCCGGACGCTCCGCTCGCGGGGACGCCTGACCCTTCCGCCTGAACGAGCCGGGGATTGCCGTTCGACCGGGGAGCCGCCCGCCCTTCGGTTGCGCCCTTGCGCCACCGGCAAGGGCTAGGTACTGAGCTGGTCCCGGATCGGCAGCTCCCGAATCCGCTTGCCGGTCGCCGCGAAGATCGCGTTGCAGAGGGCGGGCGCGATGGGCGGCACGCCGGGTTCGCCCACGCCGCCCATCGGCTTGGCGTAATCCCCGGGCAGGATGTGGACGCGGATCTCGCGCGGCGCGCCGGGCATTCGGGTGACCTGGTAGGTGTCGAAGTTGTCCTGTTCGGCGCGGCCATTCTTGAAGGTGATCGCGCCGACCGTCGCGAGGCCGACTCCCATCACGCAGGCACCCTCCATCTGCGCGCGCACGCGGTCGGGGTTGACCGTGGCGCCGCAGTCGATCGCGATGTCGACGCGCGGAATGGTCAGCTCGCCCTTCGCGTCGACCGCGACCTCGACGACGGCCGCGACGTAAGAGACGAAGCTGTAGTGCGCGGCGATGCCGAGGCCGTGCCCCTTCGGCAGCTTGCGGCCCCACCGCGCTTCGCGCGCAGCCGTCTCGGCGACGCGCCGCAGCCGGCCGGTGTCGACCGGGTAGCGCTCCGGCGACTCGTCGTAGTTCCAGGTGTCGCTCAGCATCTGCGGCGTCACCATGCGCGGCGGGCCGATCACCTCGAGCAGGTAATCCTTCGGATCGCGCTTCGCGGCGGCCGCGAGCTCGGCGACGAACGACTGCACGGCGAACGCGTGCGGGATGTTCGACACGGAGCGGAACCAGCCGATGCGCGTGTGCGCGACCGCCTCGGGATTCTCGATCCGGACGTTGGGAATCGCGAAGGGCACGTTGACGACGCCCATCGCGAGCTCCCAGTCCGCCTCGCGCACCGCCTTCGCGTCGAACGTCGATCCGATCGACGGCGCGACGCTGCGGTGGAGCCACGCGACGGGGAGCCCCTTCGCGTCGAGACCCGCCTCCAGGCGCTCGACCGAGACCGTGTGGAAGTAGTCGTTGTGGAGGTCGTCGTCACGGGTCCAGACGATCTTGACCGGATGTCCCTCGACCGCCTTGGCGAGGAGCGCGGCCTCGACGCCGTAGTCCGGCTTGGACTTGCGCCCGAAGCCTCCGCCCAGGAGCGTCACGTTGACGATGACGTTCTCGACGGGGAGCCCGAGCCGCTTGGCGACGAGATCGCGCGCCGCCTGCGGCGACTGGAAGCAGCCCCACACCTCGCACTTGCCGTTCGCGAGCAGCGCGGTCGCGGCCGGCGGCTCCATCGACGCGTGGGCGAGGTGCGGCAGGTAGTACTGCGCCGCGACCCGCTTCGCTGCGCCGGCCAGCGCCGCTGTCACGTCGCCGTCGTTGCGGACGACTTTCCCGGGCTTGCCGGCGGCGGCTTCGAGCGTCGCGCGGTATGCGGCCGAGTCGTAGCTCGCGTTGGGGCCGTCGTCCCAGACGATCTTGAGCGCCTTGCGCCCCTGGATCGCGGCCCACGTGTTCCTCGCGATGACCGCGACGCCGCCCAGCGGGTTGAACTGCGGCGCCCCGGGGGTCGGGTCGATGGGGACCACGCCCACCACGCCGGGCACCTTCTTCGCCTCGGCGTCATCGAAGCTCACGACCTTGCCGCCGAGCACCTGGGGGCGCGCGATGACGGCGAAGAGCATGCCCTTCGTCCACGTGTCCATCCCGTACTGCGCCCGGCCGGTGACGATCGCGCCGGCGTCGACGAGCTTGAGCTTGCCGTTGCCGATGTAGCGGAACTGCGACGGGTTCTTGAGCCGGATCGCGTCCGCGGGCGGGACCGGGAGGCTCGCCGCCGCCTTCGCGAGTGCGCCGTAGCCGAGGCGCCGTCCGGTCGGACGATGAATCACCTCGCCGTTCTTCGCCTCGACCTCGCCGACGGGCACCTTCCACTCCGCCGCCGCCGCGCTCTCGAGCATCTGCCGCGCCGCCGCGCCGCAGCGGCGCATGGGCAGAAAGAAGTGGCGCGTGCTGCGCGAGCCGTCGGTGTCCTGATTGCCGTACTTCACCTCGTCGCCCGGCGCCTGCGCGACGCGGACGCGGCTCCAGTCGGCCTCGAGCTCGTCCGCGACGATCATCGGCATGCCGGTGCGCACGCCCTGCCCCATCTCGGAGCGATGACAGACGATGGTGACGATTCCGTCCTCGGCGATCGAGACGAACACCAGCGGATTGTCGACCGCGCCGTGCGGCATCGCGTCCGCGCCGTACTTCGGCGGATCTTCCGCCCGCGCGAGCGCCGGGCAGCCGACGGCCAGCACCAGCCCGCCGACCGCGGAAATCTGCCGGATGAAGCGCCGGCGGCTGACGTTCTCGATCAGGAAGCCGTCGCCCGCGGCGCGCGTCGAAGGATTCGTGGACCAGGGGGCGTTCACCGGGCGCCTCCCTTGACTCCGGCGGCCTCCTTGATCGCCGCCCGGATGCGTCCGTAGGTGCCGCAGCGGCAGAGGTTGCCCGCCATCGCGGCGTCGATGTCGGCGTCCGTCGGCCTGGGCTTGCTCTTGAGCAGTGCGGTAGCCGCCATGATCTGCCCGGCCTGGCAATAGCCGCACTGCGGCACGCCGGCGTCGACCCAGGCGGCCTGCACCGTCCTCCCCACCGGGTCCGCACCGATCGCCTCGATCGTCGTGACCTTGCGGCCGGCGAGCGACGAGATCGGCGTCACGCACGCGCGACCGGGCTGGCCGTCGATGTGGACGGTGCAGGCGCCGCACAGCGCCAGCCCGCAGCCGAACTTCGTGCCGGTGAGTCCCAGCTCGTCGCGCAAGACCCAGAGCAGCGGCGTGTCGTCGGGCAGGTCGACGTCGTGTTCGGTTCCGTTGATTTCGAGCTTCGTCATGCGAGGCACCTTCCGCGGGTTGGTCAACGACGGGTTCCATGCGCCGTGCGCTCAGGGCCGTCGGCCGGGTCCGGGCGCCTGGGGAACGCGAATCTTCCTCGCGTTGCCGCTCGTGTCAAGGCGCGAACGCGTGATGGAGTGGGGAGTCAGCCGCGCAGCCACTCGACCGCCTGACCGACTCGGTCGACGGTCGTGATCTTCACGTTGTCAATGGCTTGCTTCGGTTTGTTGAGAGTC
>DASQBO010000346.1:0-3588 GCA_035635175.1 Casimicrobiaceae bacterium
TCGCCCTTGGCGACGACCGACGGAACGTCGCGGCTGCGCGCGGTGAACATTCCGGTGTTGGCGGCGAGCTTCTTCAACCAGTCCCACCCCTTGTCGTCGCCTTCGCGCTGGAGGATGACCTCGTAGGTCGCGTGACTCGACGACGAGCGCGTCGGCGCGCACTGCGCTACGTTGCCCTTGAGTTTCGGATTGAGCAGGTCGTCCCAGTCCTTGGGCTCGGGCACCCCGAGCCGTTGCAGCAGGCGCGGGTGATAGACGAGGCCGTAGGGCTCGAGCACCGTGCCGATCCAGAAGCCCTTCGGGTCCTTGAGGTAGATCGGCTTCGGCTTGCCGATGCTCGGGGGAATCGAATCGACGACGTCCTTCGGCAGGTCGAGCGGGGCGAGCAGCTTCTGCTCGGCGAGCTTGTCGAACAGCGCGCTCTCGCCGCCCCAGAAGATGTCGGCCTCGGGCCGGCCCTTCCACTCGACGATGCGGCCATAGGCGACGGGGGTGCCGGCCGCCAGCGCGCTCGTCTTGACCGTGACGTTCCACTTCTCCTTCGCGTATTTCGCGAACTCGGCCAGCGCCGGGTCGGTCAGCGTCTTCGCGACCGGCGTGATCAGCACGAGCTCGTCCTCCACCTGCTGCGCGAGAGCCGTGCCGGCCGCCAGGATCGGCGCCAGCAGCGCGACAGCGAGCAGCTTCGACTTCGATTTCATCGTCTCCTCCTTGGTCGATCGGTCAAGTCGAGGGCCGCCCCGCCCGGGGTGCCCGCATTGTGCCGTGATTCTCCCGCAGCCACCAAGTCCCGGCAGCGACGGGGGACCATGCGGCGGCGCGTGCGCCGTCCTCACGCATGGCCCAGCTTCGTCTTCGCATAGGCGACGAGATCGTCCAGCGTGACGAGTTTCGCGTAATCGGATTCGGGAATGTCGATGCCGAGCTTGGTGTGGAGCCCGACGAGGAAGTTGAGCCAGTCCATCGAGTCGAGATCGACCTGGTCGCGCAGCGGCTTGCGGCCGTCGAGCGCATCCGCCGCGATCTCGGGCGCGATCCGCCGCAGCGTGTCGACGATGGATTGGCGGACGTCGGTGCGAGTCGAGACGGTCATGAGCTGCCTCCTTCGAGCGATTCGGGTTCCTGCAGGCGGCGGCTCAGTTCGGCGAGGAACAGCGCCCCGCGGTGGCCGTCGCTCGCGCGGTGGTCGGCCGCCAGGCTCGCGGTGACGACCGGCGCCGCGACGACCGCGCCCGCGTCGAGCCACGGCCGCTCGGTCACCCGGCCGAAGCCGACCAGGGCGACCTGCGGTGGGTAGATGACGCCGTGGACGACCTCGACGCCGGCCTCGCCGAGATTGGTGACCGTGATCGTCCCGTCGCTCATCTCGGAGCTCTTGAGCGTGAGCGCGCGGGCCCGCGCGACGAGATCGGTGAGCCGCCGCATCAGCGTGTCGAGATCGAGCGCGTCGACGTCGCGAATGGCCGGGGCGATCAGTCCGCCCTGCCGCAGCGAGATCGCCACCCCCAGGTGGATGCCGGCGCCGGGCACGAACGCGCCGTCCCGGTACCAGCCGTTCAGGTCCGGGAACTTCCTGAGCGTGAGTGCGACGGCCTTCAGCATCGGCACCGCCATCAGCACGCGCTCGGTCACCGGACGGCCTTCGTTGCGCGCGGCGAGCCACTTCGTCGCGCGCGCGAGCGGGACGTCGGTCGAGAGATAGTAATGGGGGATCTCGCGCTTCGAGCGCGCCATGGCGGCGCCGATCGCGGCGCGCATCGCCTGCGCGCGGTCCGCTGGCGAGGGGGCGGCCTTCGGCATTGCCGCGCGCTCGACGTCCTCCAGCGTGACCGCGCCCTGCGGTCCCGTGCCCTCGACCCGCGCAAGATCGAGGCCCATCGCCTCGGCGCGCGCCCGGGCGGCGGGCGACACGCGGCGTCGCCCCTCGGTCGCCGGAGCGACCGCCGGCGTCGGCGGGGCCGCGGAAACGGCAGCGCGCGGTGCCGGCGCGGCGGCGACCGCGGGCTGCGACCGCTTCTGCGCTTCCGCGTGCTCGGGCGTCTCGCCGGGCTCGAGGAGCGTGGCCACGACCGTGCCGACCGGCACCGTCTGCCCGACGCCGACGGCGAGCTCGTAGATCGTCCCTTCCTGCCAGATCTCGACGTCGATCGCCGACTTGCTCGTGTCGACCACGGCCACGACCGCACCCTTCTTCACGGCGTCGCCGGGCTTGACCTTCCACTCGAGCAGCGTCCCCGCGTCCATCTCGGCGCCGAGCGAGGGCAGGCGGAATTCGAGCATCGGAGCGTCTACGCGCGGCCGGTGAGCTGCCGAACCGCCGCGACGATCTTCGCGGGCTGCGGCAGCGCGGCCTCCTCGAGGTGCTTCGCATAGGGCACGGGCACCTCCTCGCTGCACACGCGCGCGACCGGCGCGTCGAGGTCGTAGAGCGCCTGTTCCATGATCCGCGCCATCACCTCCGCCGCGAGGCTGCCCGAGCGCCATCCCTCGTCGATGCAGACGGCGCGATGCGTGCGGCGCACCGACGCCATCACGGTCTCGTCGTCGAGCGGGCGCAGCACGCGCAGGTCGATCACCTCGGCCTCGATTCCCGCGGTCGCGAGCTCGTCGGCCGCGGCGAGCGCCTTCCAGACCGTGCCCCCCCACGCGATCAGCGTGACGTCGCGCCCCGGACGCAGCACCCTGGCCGAGCGCAGGTCGGCGCTGCGCCAGGCGTCGGTCAGCTCGCCGTCGAAGTTGTAGAGGAGTGCGTGCTCGAAGATCACGACGGGGTCGGGGTCGGCCAGCGCCGGGGCGAGCATGCCCCGCGCGTCGTCCACGGTGGCCGGCGCGACCACCGTGATTCCCGGAATGTGCGCGTACCAGCTCTCGAGGCTGTGCGAGTGCTGCGCGGCGAGCTGGCGCCCGGCGCCGGTCGCCATGCGGATCACGAGCGGGACGTGGAACTGCCCGCCCGACATGTGCCGGTAGAGCGCCGCCGTGTTCACGATCTGGTCGAGCGCGAGCAGGCTGAAGTTCACCGTCATGACTTCGACGATCGGGCGCATCCCGCCCAGCGCGGCGCCGATGCCCGCGCCCACGAACGCGAGCTCGGAGAGCGGCGCGTCGCGGATGCGCTCGGGCCCGAACTCGTCGAGGAACCCCTTCGACACCGCGTACGAGCCGCCGTACTTGCCGACGTCCTCGCCCATCAGGAAGACGCGCGGATCGCTTGCGAGCGCTTCGTGCAGCGCCTGGCGCGCCGCTTCCCGGTACGTGATCTTCATCGCGCGGGCTCCGCGTGGAGGTCCCGCGAGAGATCCGCGACCGGCTCGTCGGTGCCCGCGTCGGCGAACGCGACCGCCGCCTCGACCTCGCGGCCCGCGGCGGCGTCGAGCGCGACGAACTCGTCCTCGGTGAGCCAGCCCTGGGCCTTCATCCGGTTCGTGAGGTTGTGGATCGGGCCGCGCTTCTTCCACGCCTCGATCTCCGCCTTGTCGCGGTAGAGATCGGGGTCGTACATCGAGTGGGCGCGATAACGGTACGTCTGGAACTCGACGAAGCACGGCCCGCCGCCCCGGCGGACGCCGTCGACGGCCCCTCGGGCGG
>DASQBO010000347.1:0-3396 GCA_035635175.1 Casimicrobiaceae bacterium
CGGTCACGGACGCAGTGCGAGAAAACCGCGAATCAAGCGGCGCGAGCCGCGCCGCTCCAATTCGCGGAGATGGTCCGTCACCCGCCCCGCGGTGACGAACCAACGGATTATAGAGGAGCAGTGGATCTGCGCCCTCGTTGCTACGCAAATCCCGACGGGTCGACGTCGAGCGCCCACCGCACGCGCCGCGATCCCAGCGCCTCGATCGCGGCGCGCCATTGCGGCAGGAATCGCTGCAGCGCGCGCCGCTCGGCGCTCTGCGCCAGGACCTGGCCGCGCTCCATGCCGGCGCGCCGCGCGAGCATCGCCGGCACCGGCGGGAACACTTCGACGTCGCGCGCGCCGGCGAGCAGCGAGCGCCCCGCCTGGCGGACGTTCGCGAGGAACGCGTCGACGCTCTCGCGCCGCGGCGCTTCCGCGGTCACGAGCGCGAGGTGCGCGAAGGGCGGCAGCCCGGCGGCGCGCCGTTCCGCGAGGAGCGTCGCCGCGAACGCGCCGTAATCGTTGCCGCCGAGCGCGCGGTACAGCGGGTGCTCCGGAAAATCGGTTTGCACGATCACTTCGCCGGCGAGCGCGGCCCGGCCCGCGCGGCCGGCGACCTGGAACAGGAGTGCGGCCAGCCGTTCCGTGGCGCGGAAGTCGGCGCTGTAGAGCGCGTTGTCCGCGCCCAGCACGCCGATGAGCGTGAGACGCGGGAAGTCGTGTCCCTTGGCGAGCATCTGCGTGCCGACGAGGATGTCCACCTCGCCCGCGTCGACGCTCGCGCGCACCGCTGCGAACGCGCCGCGACGTCGCGTCGTGTCGCGATCGATGCGCGCGATCCGCGCGCCCGGATAGAGCTCCGCCAGCGCGCGTTCCAGCCGTTCCGTGCCGAAGCCGCGCGGCAGGAGGTCGACGTTGCCGCACTCGGGGCACGCGGCCGGCAGCCGCTCCTCCGCGCCGCAATGGTGGCAGCGCAGGCGCGCATCCTCCCGGTGGACGACGAGCCGCGCGCTGCAGCGCCGGCATCCGGCCTGCCAGCCGCACGCGGCGCACAGGAGCGACGGCGCGTAGCCGCGGCGGTTGATGAAAACGAGCGACTGCTCGCCGCGGCGCTGCCGCTGCGCCAGCGCCTCCCGCAGGCGCGGCCCGATGCCCTCGTGCACGGCGGCGTCGCGATGCGGCGCGAACGTGACGCGGGGGGGCACCGCCTCCGCGATCGCGCGGCGCGGCAGGTGCAGCCTCCGATAGCGTCCGCGCAGGGCGTGGTGCAGCGTCTCGAGTGCCGGCGTCGCGCTGCCGAGCACGACCGGCACGCCGCGCTGCCGCGCGCGCCAGACGGCGACGTCGCGCCCGTGATAGCGGACGCCTTCCTGCTGCTTGAACGAGGGATCGTGCTCTTCGTCGACGACGACGAGCCCGAGCCGCGGCATCGGCGCGAAGACCGCGAGCCGCGTGCCGAGAACGAGATCCGGCTCGCCCGCCGCCGCGGCGCGCCACGCGCGGCGGCGCGCTCCCGCCGGCAGCCGGCTGTGCAACGTGAGGACCCGCCGGCCGGGCAGCGTCCGCGCGATCCGCGCCTCGAGCTGCGGCGTGAGATTGATCTCGGGCACGAGCAGGAGCACCTGCCGGCCCGCGCCGATGCACTCGGCGGCGGCCGCGAGATAGACCTCCGTCTTGCCGCTGCCGGTGACCCCGTCGAGCACGAACGGCGCGAAGCGTCCCCGTGCCGCCACGACGGCTTCGGCGGCGTGTCGCTGATCGTCGTTGAGCGCGATCTCGGTCGCGGCCGTCTCCGGGGGCTCCGGCACCTTCGCGGCCATCGGCGCGGCGAGGCGGCTGCGCGCGGGGCCGACCGGCGGCAGCATCTGCGCGAGGGCGAGCCCGAGGGGCTCCTGGTAGTAGCCGGCGACGAAGCGCGCGAGCTCGAGCAGATCGTCCGACAGCGCGGAGACGTCCGCGAGAATCTCGCCGAGCGGCTGCAGCCGCTCCGCGCTCACGTCCGACGTCGCCGCAGTGTCGACGACGACTCCTACCAACGCACGGCGGGCGAGGCGCACGCGGACGACCGATCCGCGCTCGACGGCGAGACCCGCAGGGACCCAGTAGTCGAAGGGCAGCGGAGCGGCGACCGGAAGCGCGACGCGCGCGATCGTCATCCGATCAGCACCTGCCGGCGTGCGCAGTCGTGCAACTTGTAGTGTTCGAAATTCTCATGAGAAGCGCGAGCAACCAAAGACAAGTCCCTAATTCTTATAGACGGCAAGAATCGGCCCAACCGGCTGTGGATAAAATTGTGCGTAAGTGGCCGCTCGCGGCCGCAGCCTTGGCGGCATTCTCCGCCGCAAGCCCCTCGGCCTCGCAGGAGGGGACATTTTTGCTCTTGCCTTTCATGGGGTTGAAGATCATTTCCCAAGTCATCCCAAGGGATGACCAGGAGCTTCGTGCGCAGCGCCGCGATTGTGCATAAGTGAGGCGCACCGCCCGAAACGCGTCGTTGTCAAGTCCCGCGTGCGCTTTCGGAGCGCGGATGTGGGCTCCGCGCAACAGAGCGATGCCTAGGCGGCGGCCCTGATCGCCCGGGACTCGGAATGGACGGCGTCGACGAGCGCGGCCACGTTCTCCGGCGGCGTCGCGGGCACGATGCCGTGGCCGAGATTGAAGACGTGCCCGGGGGCCGGGCCCGCCGCGCGCACCACCGCGACGGCCTCCCGGCGCACGGTCTCAGGATCGGTGAGGAGCACGAGCGGGTCGAGGTTGCCCTGAAGGGCGACGCGCGAGCCGACGCGGCGCCGCGCGTCGGCGAGGTCCACGGTCCAATCGAGCCCGACGGCCGTCGCGCCGCAGGCGGCGAGGTCCTCGAGCCACGCGCCGCCGCCTTTCGTGAACACGATCGTCGGCGCCCGCCGTCCGTCCGGCGCCGGCCGCAACGCCGCGAGGACCGCCCGCATCGACGCGAGCGAGTACCTGCGGTACGCGTCGGCGGACAGGAGTCCGCCCCAGGTGTCGAAGATCATCACCGCGTCGGCACCGGCCGCGACCTGCTCGTCGAGGTACGCCGCGACCGCCTGCGCGTTGACCTGGCACAGGCGCGCGAGCAGGTCGGGGCGAGCGTACGCCATCTTGCGCACCGAGGCGAAGTCGGCGCTGCCGCCGCCTTCGATCATGTAACAGGCGAGCGTGAACGGGCTCCCCGAGAACCCGATGAGCGGCACGCGGCCCTTGAGCGCACGCTTGATCTCGCGCACGGCGTCGAACACGTAGCCGAGCCGCGCGAGGTCCGGCACCGCGAGTGCGCGGATCGAAGCCTCGTCCGCCGTCGTCCGCGCGAAGCGCGGCCCCTCGCCTTCGGCGAACGAGAGCCCGAGCCCCATCGCGTCCGGGACGGTCAGGATGTCGGAGAACAGGATTGCGGCG
>DASQBO010000348.1:0-9812 GCA_035635175.1 Casimicrobiaceae bacterium
GAACGCGCCCAGAGCGTGACGACGGCATCGTCGCGGCGCGCGAGATGCGCAGCCAGCGCCGTTCCCCACGCGCCCGCGCCCAGCACGGCGACGGCGGTCGTCATCGGCGAGTCCGGAGGGGGCCTTGGCGCGAGGCGCGCCGCGTCAGAGGCCGAACACCTGAGCGATGCGGACGTAGCCCGTCTGGCCGTCGCGATGCCGGACCTTGACCCAGCCCGGCATCGACGTCGTCGCGGCGGACGTCGCGGTCTCCGCCAGCTCGAGCAGCACGTTCTGCTCGGCGCGGAAGACCACCGGCGCGCTTTCGTCGGGGCTCGCGCGAACTTCCGCGAGCGGCACGCGCACGACGAGGGTTCGCTTGTCGCCGAGCGTCTTGCGTTCGACCCAGCCGATCGTGCCGCCCGCGTCGCGGACCTTGCTCCAGCCCTCGACGGGCACGATCACCTCGAGCGGCGTGTCGCGCCCGAGAATGAAGAGCGGCTTCGCCTTGGCCGACGGCGCGTCGTAGAGGACGGTCGCCGCGTCGGACGTCGACTTGTACTCGGCCGCGCCGGCCGCGGACGTCGCGAGCATCGCGGCGGCGAAGACGAAGGCGCCGCGCATCGCCGCTTCCTGCCCTAGTTCGCCGCGGTCGCCGGAACCGGCTGCTGCGCCTGCGCGAGCTGCTGCTGGTAGAGCGCGTCGAAATTGATCGGCGCGAGGTGCACGGGCGGGAAGCCCGCGCGGCCGACCGCGTCGGCAAGCGTCTCGCGCAGATACGGGAAGAGCACCGTCGGGCAGTTGATCGCGATGACGGGCTGGAGATGCTCGGGCGGGATGCCGCTGATGCGGAAGATGCCGGCCTGCGACGCCTCGACCAGGAACAGCGTCTTGTCACCGGTCTTCGCCGTCAGCGTGACGGTCAGCACGCACTCGTAGACGTCGGGCTCGATCTGCTCGCCGCGAGTGCGGAGGCCCACCTCGACGTGGGGCTGCTCCTGCGCCTTGAACGACTGCGGGGACCCCGGGCACTCGAGCGAGAGGTCCTTGACGTAGACCTTTTCGATCGTGAAGACAACCGCATCGGGAGCGGGAAGGGGGATCTCGGCCATGGGCGGTCCTTCGCTAGAGTCAAACCTGTGATTTTACGCGAGGTTCCGTCGGCAGGCGACTCCGCCCCGGGCGAATCGGCCTTGCCTATGGCGCGGTGGCCGCCGGCAGCCCCAGCAGCGGAAGCAGCCCGCCGGCCCGGTCGAGCGCGACCAGGTCCTCGTAGCCGCCGACGTGGACGTCGCCGATGTAGATCTGGGGCACCGTGCGCCGGCCCGTCCGTTCCATCATCGCGACCCGCAGCGCGGGGTCGAGGTCGACCCGGATCTTGGCGATCGCGGTCACGCCCTTCGCGCCGAGGTAGCGTTCGGCCCGGACGCAGTACGGGCACGTCGCCGTCGTGTACATCGTGACCGCAGGCCCGCCGTCCGCCACCTCGCCCCTCACTTCTCGACCGGCAGGCCGTCCTTCTTCCACGCGGCCAGGCCGCCTTCGAGGCTGTAGACCTCCTTGAACCCCGCCTTCGAGAGGGTGCCGCCGGCCATGCGGCTGCGCCGGCCGCTTTCGCAGTACGCGATGACCGGGCGCGTCGCGTACTTCGCGAGCTCGGCGGCCCGGCCCGCGAGCTGCGAAAGCGGAATGTGCAGGGCAGCCGGCAGCCGCCCGCCTTCGAATTCCTTGGGCTCGCGCACGTCGAGCAGCAGCGCGTTCTGGCGGTTGATGAGCTGGGTGGCCTGGACCGTGTTGACGTTCTTCACCGCGGAGAACCGGGGCGCGACGAACTGCCAGGCGAGCATCGCGCCCGAGAGCACGAAGACGAGGATCAGAAGCCAGTTTTCCTGCACGAATGCCATGGCACGGCCGGAGGCACGAAGCGGCGAAGGTAAAATGATAACGCACGACGCTCGACACGCCGGCGCGGTCTTTCGCGCGCGACGAGGCTCGTGCCCGACCTGCCATGAGCGCCGCGAAGCCCGCCGTCCGCCCCGTCGTCCTGCTGATCCTCGATGGCTTCGGCTGCCGCGCCGACGCGGAGGACAACGCGATCACGCGCGCGCGGATGCCGAACTGGGACCGCCTGCTCGCGAGCTGTCCGCACACGTCGATCGATGCGTCCGAGCAGGACGTGGGCCTGCCTCAAGGCCAGATGGGCAACTCGGAGGTCGGCCACCTCAACATCGGCGCGGGTCGCGTCGTCTACCAGGACTTCACCCGGATCGATCACGCAATCGCGACGGGCGAATTCGCGCGGAACCCCGTGCTCGTCGACGCCGTCGCCGTGGCCAAAGCCGCCGGGTCGGCGGTCCACGTGATGGGCCTCCTGTCGCCCGGCGGCGTGCACAGCCACGAGCGGCAGCTCGCGGCGATGGTCGATCTTGCGGCCGCGGGCGGCGCGCCGCGCACCTTCGTTCACGCGTTCCTGGACGGCCGCGACACCCCGCCGAAGAGCGCGGCTCCGTCGCTTGCCTTCATGGCGGAAGCCTGCGCGCGGCACCCCGGCGCGAGGATCGCGTCGATCTGCGGCCGCTACTACGCGATGGATCGGGACAAGCGCTGGGAGCGCGTGGCCGTCGCGTACGACCTCGTCGTCGCCGGGGAGGCGCCGTTCCGCGCGCCGGATGCGCGGGCGGCGCTCGAGGCCGCCTATGCGCGCGGCGAGACCGACGAATTCGTGCGCCCGACCGCGATCGTCGATGCCTCCGGCCGCGCGGCGGCGATGGCCGACGGCGACGTCGCCGTCTTCATGAACTTCCGCGCCGACCGAGCGCGCGAGCTTACTCGAGCGCTCACTGACCCGGCATTCGACGGCTTCCCGCGAAAGCGCATGCCGAAGCTCGCCCGTTACGTATGCCTCACGAGCTACGGCGACGAATTCGCGCACCTGCCCGTCGCGTTCGGCCCCCAGTCGGTCGCGAACGGCTTCGGCGAGTACGTCTCGCGGCTCGGGCTCTCGCAGCTCCGGATCGCCGAGACCGAGAAGTATGCGCACGTCACCTACTTCTTCAGCGGCGGCGTCGAAGACCGCTATCCCGGCGAAGACCGGATCCTCGTACCGTCGCCCAAGGTCGCCACCTACGACCTGCGTCCCGAGATGAGCGCGGTCGAGGTCACCGACCGGCTCGTCGCGGCGATCGAGAGCGGGAAGTACGACGCGATCGTGTGCAATTACGCCAACGGCGACATGGTCGGCCACACGGGCGACTTCGCGGCGGCAAGACGCGCGGTCGAGACGCTCGATACCTGCATCGGGCGCGTGGTCGCGGCTGCGCGGAGCGCGGGCGGAGAAGTGCTCATCACCGCCGACCACGGCAACGCCGAGCAGATGTACGACCCGGTGACGCGGCAGCCGCACACCGCGCACACGCTGAACCGCGTGCCGTGCATGTACGTCGGCCGCGGCGCGACGATGCGCGAGGGTGGCGCGCTCCGGGACATCGCGCCGACCCTGCTGGCGATGATGAGAATTCCGGCACCCGCGGAGATGACCGGCCATTCGCTGCTCGAGTTCTTGTAGGACGCTGGAACTCCGCCCTGTCGGCGCTGCCCTACGCAGGGGGTTCGCACCGCGAGGTTTGGCACGGCGCCCGTCATGGACGACGCGGCGCCGCCGGTCTGTCCGTTGCCCACGTCGGGCGGCGGACGGGACGGCAGGGCATTGCTTTCCGATCGGATCGCTACGACACTGAGCTAGGGGCCGCCTCGGCCCGCGGGCTCGGGGGGCGCGTGTTGCAACGGCTTTGCCGGCGGGCGGCGGCCTGTTGCAGCGCGAAACGAGGCGTCTATACTGCGCGAATGGACCCGGGGACCGGGTGCCGCCACGCGGCAATCGAGGGAACGACGAATGGGCAAGTGGAAGAAAGCGGGGCTGGTCGGGTTGGGCGCGGTCTTGGGCGTGCTCCTGTCGCTCAACTTCTCGGCGATCGCGCAGCGGGACGCCCGCATGCCGATCCCGTACGAGGATCTCCAGCTCCTGTCGGCGGTCTTCGGCAAGATCAAGTCGGACTACGTCGAGCCGGTGTCCGACGACAAGCTGATCAAGGAGGCCATCAACGGGATGGTGCACGGGCTCGACCCGCATTCCGACTTCCTCGACGCCGAGGCCTTCAAGGATCTCCAGATCTCGACGCAGGGCAAGTTCGGCGGGCTCGGCATCGAGGTGGGGGTCGAAGACGGCATCGTCCGCGTGGTTTCCCCGATCGAGGACACGCCCGCGTTCCGGGCCGGGATCAAGTCCGGCGACCTGATCATCAAGATCGACAACGATGCGACGCGCGGCATGCCGCTGTCGAAGGCCGTCGAGAAGATGCGCGGCCCCAAGGGCACGCAGGTCACGCTGACGATCGTGCGCAAGGACGCCGAGGGACCGCTCACGTTCACGCTGACGCGCGATGACATCCAGGTCCACAGCGTCAAGGCGAAGATGCTCGAGCCCGGCTACGCGTACGTCCGGATCCGCCAGTTCCAGGACAAGACCGCCGAGGATCTCGCGAAGGAGCTGCGCAACTTCTACAAGCAGGGCGACCTCAAGGGCCTCGTGCTCGACCTGCGCACCGATCCGGGCGGCCTCCTCAACCAGGCGGTCGCCGTGTCGGCGGCATTCCTGCCCAAGGACGCGCTCGTCGTCTACACCGATGGCCGCACGTCGGAAGCGCGGATGCGCCTCTCGGCGCGCAAGGAGGATTACACGCGCCGCGGCGAAGACCCGCTCAAGGACCTTCCGGCCGGCGTGAAGAAGGTGCCGATCGCCGTGCTCGTCGACGGCGGCACCGCGTCGGCCTCCGAGATCGTCGCCGGCGCGCTGCAGGACCACAAGCGCGCGACGGTCCTCGGCGCGCAGACGTTCGGCAAGGGTTCGGTGCAGACGATCCTGCCGCTCGGCAACAACGCAGGACTCAAGCTCACGACGGCGCGCTATTACACGCCCTCCGGCCGCTCGATCCAGGCGAAGGGCATCGAGCCCGACATCGCCGTCGACGACGGGCGCGCTTCGCCGCTCGTCAAGGAAGCGAATCTGCAGGGACACCTCGAGGGGTCCGTCGCCGACGCGAAGGCGCGCGCGGTCGAAGCCGTCAAGGCGATCGACAAGACCCCCGCCAAGACACCGGAGAAGCCGGGCGGCGGCGAAGCTGCCGCGCCGCGCATCGAGTTCGGCACGGCCGACGACTTCCAGCTCGCGCAGGCGCTGAACCACCTGAAGGGACAGCCAGTCATCGCGTCGACCAAGGCGGTCGCGCAGGTCAAGCCCGAGTAAGGACCCCGCCGTTCGAACGAGACGCCCGGCGCTGCCGGGCGTTTTGCTTTGGGGCGGCCGCAACCAGGCCGCGCGACGAGAATCCCCCGCCCTCCAGGCAAGCGGCGCACGGTGACGCTGCGGCATAATGCGTCGGGCATGGACGACGCCGAGCTCCTCCGCTACAGCCGCCACATCCTCCTGCCCGAGCTCGGCATCGACGCGCAGGAGAAGTTCAGCGCGGCGCATGCGCTGATCGTCGGCGCGGGCGGCCTGGGCGCGCCGGCCGCGCAGTTTCTCGCCGCGGCAGGCATCGGGACGATCACGCTGTGCGACCCCGACGCGGTCGACCTCACGAATCTGCAACGACAGATCCTCTTCGCGACGGCCGACGTCGGCACGCCCAAGGTCGACGCCGCGAAGGCACGCCTCGCCGCGGTGAACCCGAACGTGCGCGTCGAGACGGTGCCGGCGCGCGTCGGCCCCGCCGAGCTCGCGCCGCTCGTCGCGCGCGCCGACGTCGTCCTCGA
The DNA here is from genome assembly GCA_035635175.1 of Casimicrobiaceae bacterium. Lineage (GTDB taxonomy): Bacteria > Pseudomonadota > Gammaproteobacteria > Burkholderiales > Casimicrobiaceae > CAIWHR01. Next base: position 5,791 of record DASQBO010000348.1, read on the forward strand.
CTGCAGCGACAACTTCGCGACGCGGCACGCGGTCAACCGCGCGTGCGTCGCGGCGAGGAAGCCGCTCGTCTCGGGCGCCGCGATCCGCTTCGACGGTCAGGTGGCGGTCTTCGACACGCGGGCGCCCGACGCCCCGTGCTACCACTGCCTCTTCGGCGAAGGCGAGGCACTCGAGGAGACGCGTTGCGCGGTCATGGGCGTGTTCGCGCCGCTCGTCGGCATCATCGGCGCGACGCAGGCCGCAGAGGCGCTGAAGCTCGTCGCGGGCATCGGCGAGACGATCGCGGGGCGGCTCCTGATCCTCGACGCGCAGTCGATGCGCTGGCGCGACGTGCGCGTCACGCGCGACCCGCGCTGCCCGGTGTGCGGCCGCTGACGCGGCCGATCTCGGCCTCCGCAACGCCTCAACGCATCGTGGCGCCGCGCCGTCGGCCTCATGCGGCGACTCGCGATCGCTCGCTCCCCCACACCTTCGGCGCGGGGCCCCCGCTCGCCGCTCGCGCCGCTAGCCGAACAGGAACTTGCGCTGGAGGTCCCAGCCGTCCTGCGGCATCCGCTTGAACCCGCTCTTCGCGAAGAGCTGCCAGCGGCCGATCACGAAGGCGAGCAGCACCCCCGCCTCGGCGTTGGGGTCGCCCGGCCACGCCCCCGCCGCCTGCGCGATGCGCAGCGCCTGCCGCAGCGACGCCTCGATCCGGTCGTAGAGCTGGTTCATCCGCGCCTGCAGCCGCTCGTCCTCGTTGACGAGCGCGTCGCCGATCAGCACCCGCGTCATCCCGGGATTCTTCTCGGCGAACCCGAGCAGCACGGCGACGATCTGCTGCGCCTGCACCGCGCCGTCCGTCGTCTCGGCGGCGATCTTGTTGATCAGCGTGAAGAGCGTCGTCTCGATGAACTCGATCAGACCCTCGAACATTTGCGCCTTGCTCGCGAAGTGCCGGTAGAGCGCGGCTTCGGAGACGTCGAGCTTCGCCGCCAGCGCCGCCGTCGTGACCTTGTCCCCGCGCGGGCTCTCGAGCATCGCGGCCAGCGTCTGCAGGATCTGCAGCCGTCGCTCGCCGTGCCGGGCCGCCATCCTCGTCCCCGTCAGCGCGCGGCGCGTGCGTGCACGGCCGGCGCCTCGTCGGCGCGGATCATCGTGCCCACGCCCTCGTTGGTCAGCACCTCGAGCAGCAGCGCGTGCTCGACGCGGCCGTCGATGATGTGGGAGCTCGCGACGCCGTTCTTGACCGCGTCGAGCGCGGACCCGATCTTGGGGAGCATCCCGCCGTGGATCGTGCCGTCGGCGAAGAGGCGGTCGATCTCCCGCGCCGTGAGGCCCGTCAGCAGGTTGCCGTCCTTGTCGAGAACGCCGACGGTGTTCGTCATCAGCACGAGCTTCTCGGCGCGCAGCGTCTCCGCGAGCTTGCCGGCGACGAGGTCGGCGTTGATGTTGTAGGCCTCGCCCTCGGCGCCGACGCCGATCGGGGCGACGACCGGGATGAAGTCGCGCGAATCCAGGAGCTGGATGATCTCGGGGTCGATCACGTCGATCTCGCCGACGAGGCCGATGTCGACCATCTCCCCGTGGTTCGTCTCGCTCGGCAGGAGCATCTTGCGCGCGTGGATGAACGCGCCGTCCTGCCCGGTCAGCCCGACCGCCTTGCCGCCGTGCTGGTTGATGAGGCCGACGATCTCCTGGTTGAGCTCGCCCAGCACCATCTCGACGACGTTCATCACCTTCTCGTCGGTGACGCGCATGCCCTGGCGGAACTCGCTCCGGATCCCCATCTTCGTCAGCAGGTCGCCGATCTGCGGTCCGCCCCCGTGGACGATCACCGGGTTCATCCCGACGAGCTTCAGCATGACGACATCGCGCGCGAACCCCGCCTTGAGCGCCGGCTCCGTCATGGCGTTGCCGCCGTACTTGATGACGATGACCTTGTCATGGAAGCGCTGGATGTAGGGCAACGCCTCGGCGAGGATCTGCGCCTTGAGGGCGGCGTTGACGGCGTCGAGCGGCATGGCGCAAGCGGCGGCGGGACGGGGGTGATCGATTGTACCGGAAGCGGAGCGGTCGCCGGCTGCGCCCGCCGCGCATGCTTCCGCGGGCGAGTGAGTCCTGACTGAAGGGCCGCGCGGCGAGGCCGCGCACGGCGCCGGCTTTCGCCGTTTTTTGCTATCGTTCGGGCGACCACGCCCAATCGCCGGCGGAGCTCGCTCCGCCGTTCTCCCCACATCGACCCATGCGGCTCGCGATCATCCGCCAGCGTTACGCGCCCGCCGGAGGCGCCGAGCGCTTCTTCGAGGGCGCGCTCGAGGCGCTGCTCGAGCGCAACGTCGCGATCTCGCTCTACACGCGGTCGTGGCCCCAGACGAAGCTCCAGCTGATCGAGCCGGTCATCTGCAATCCCTGGTACTCGGGCAGCCTGCTGCGGGAGTGGGGGTTCGCGCGCTCCGCGTGCCGCGCGATCGCGCGGTCCAAGGCCAACCTGGTCGAATCGCACGAGCGGCTCCTCTGCTGCGACATCTACCGCGCCCGCGACGGCGTGCACGCGGTGTGGCAGGAGGAGAGGATGAAGGGCGCCTCCGGCCTCGACCGGCTGCGGCTCGCGCTGTCGCCGTACAACCGCTACATGCAGACGATGGAGAGGCGGCTCTTCGCGAGTCCGTGGCTCCAGGCCGTGATCTGCAACTCGCGGATGGTGAAGGACGAGATCCGGGACCGCTTCGGCGTCGCCGAGTCGAAGCTCCACGTCGTCTACAACGCGGTGGACAGCGAAGTCTTCCACCCGCGGCTGCGCGAGCAGCGCCCGGCCGTGCTGAAGCGCCTCGGTGTCGACGGGTCCGCCACCCTCTTCCTCCTCGTCGGATCCGGCTACGAGCACACCGGCGCCGGCGCCGCGATCGAAGCCCTCGCCGAGCTTCCGCCGTCCACGCGGCTCCTGATCGCCGGGCGCGAGCGGCATGCACGCCGCTACCGCGAGCTCGCGCAGGCGACGGGCGTCGCCGAGCGCGTGATCGTCGCCGAGGCCGATCTCGACCTCCGCTCCTGCTACGGCGCCGCCGACGTCTTCGTGCTGCCGACGCTCTACGATCCCGCGCCGGAATCGACGCTCGAAGCGATGGCCTGCGAGCTGCCCGTCGTGACGAGCACGAAATCGGGCGCCGCGGAGCTCGTGCTCGCGAACGACGCGGGACTCGTCTGTCCCGCCGGCGACATCGCGGGTCTCGCCGCCCAGATGCGCACCCTGCTCGACCCCGCGACGCGCGAGCGCCAGGGCGCGAACGCCCGGCGCGCGGTGCTGCCGCTTACGCCTTCCGCGACCACGCTCCAGCTCGTGCTGCTCTACCGCGATCTGCTCGCCGCGACGGTGCAGGCGAAGGCGGCCGCGCGCGCCTACCGAAAGGCGGCCGCGGCGGAGGCGCCGGCGGCGAGCGCTCCGTCGTCGGCCGCGACGCCGCCGCCGTCCGTCCCACCGCACTCGGCGGCGCCGCCGGGACCCTCCCCGGACGCCTCACCGGCCCCGGCGGCGACGCCTCCCGCACCGCCGGATGCCACGCCGCCGGAAGCGCCAACGCGCTGAAGCCCAAGGGGCCTGCTCGCGCTATGGGCACGAACGCGTTGCCGGGCCGAAAACGCCCAGCGCAAGGCGCGAGGGCGAAGGCGGGTCGTGAACCCGGCGAGGCTTTGCAACGCAGCGATGGGCGCTTTTCGGCAGCAACCCGAAGGGAGCGGGCAGCCTGGGGCGCCACTCTTCGTTGCCCTCCTCGCCAAGACAGCCCGTCTTTGCTTCGTCAGGCGCCTCGATTGGCGCCCCAGGCCGCCCGCTCGCGTTCGCGTCCATAGCGTGAACAGGCCCTAGATGAGCCCCCGGCAGGCGTTCCGGCGAGTCGCCGACCGTCTGGCCGGCACCGCGCTCGATCGCGCCGTGCGCCGCGCCGCCGCGGATCCGCGGCACGATGTCCTGATCTGCTGGAATCGGGGCTTGGGCGACGTCGCCCTGTGCCTCGTCCCGATCTTCGCGCGGATCCGCCGCGAC
>DASQBO010000349.1:0-10541 GCA_035635175.1 Casimicrobiaceae bacterium
GCCGCTCCACAACTGGCTGCCTGACGCGCACGCCGAGGGCCCGACGCCGGTCTCGGCGGTGCTCTCGGGGCTCCTGCTCAACGTCGCGCTGTACGCGGTGGTGCGCTGCAAGGTGCTCGTCGAGGGCTCGCTCGACAACGCGTTCGCGCGCGAGCTGATGATGGGCTTCGGCCTGCTGTCGGTGATCGTGGCGGCGTTTCTGCTGTCGCGGCAGCGGGACGTGAAGCGCCTGTTCGCGTACTCGTCGATCGAGCACATGGGGATCGTCACGTTCGCCTTCGGGATGGGGGGGGCGATCGCGAATTTCGCCGCGCTCCTGCACATGACGGTCCACTCGCTCACCAAGAGCGCGATCTTCTTCGCCGTCGGCCACGCGGCGCAGAAGGCCGGCACGCAGATCATGGACGACATCCGCGGGCTGATCACGATCAGCCCGCTCATCGGCTGGGGCCTCGTGCTTGGCGCGCTCGCGATCCTTGGCCTGCCGCCGTTCGGCGTGTTCGCGAGCGAGTTCCTGATCCTCACGACCGCGATCCGCGAGCAGCCGTGGGCCACGCCGTTCCTCCTGCTCGCGCTCGGCGTCGCGTTCGCGTCGGTGTTCTCGAAGGTGCAGCCGATGGTGTTCGGCGAGACCACGAGCAAACGGTTGCCGCAGCGGCCGGCGATGGTGCCCGTCTTCGTGCATCTCGCGCTCGTGCTGATGCTCGGCCTGTGGATCCCGCCGGCGCTGGCCGAGTGGTACCGACAGGCCGCGCGGCTCATCGGGTAAGCGGCCCATGGACGTCTCGCGCCTCGGCCTCGCCGCCGCGCCGCTGCCCGCGGCGGTCCCGGCCTCGCGCGTGCCGGTGAGCTCGGGCCAGCTCCTGACCGCGTGCCGCCTCGCGTGGGAAGGCGGCGGCCAGCTCGTCGCCCTCTGGGTCGCCGACGATCGCGATCGCGGCCGCGGCTTCACGCTGCGCGTCGCGCTCGAGGACGGCGACGGACTGACGGTGCTCGAGCACACGCTACCCGACGCCGACGCGCGCTTTCCCGACGTCGCTGCGATCTTCCCCGCTGCGAACCGGATGCAGCGCGCCGCATTCGACCTGACCGGCATCGCCGCGGACGGCGACGACCAGCGGCAGTGGCTGTGGCAGGCGTGCTGGCCGATCGACCGCTATCCGCTGCGCCGCGACTTCGAAGCGTCGCCGAAGTGGGAGCCGGGCGAGGAGGAGTACGCATTCGTCCGGGTGGAAGGCGACGGCGTCCATGAGATTCCGGTCGGCCCCGTGCACGCCGGCATCATCGAGCCCGGGCATTTCCGCTTCCAGGTCGTCGGCGAAAAAGTTCTGCGCCTCGAGGAGCGGCTAGGCTACGTGCACAAGGGCATCGAGAAACGCTTCGAGGCGTTGCCGCTCGCCGACGCGTGCCGTCTTGCGGGCCGCGTGTCGGGCGACTCGACGATCGCCTACGCGTGGGCGTGCGCGCAGGCGATCGAGGCGATCGCCGGCTGCGCGGTGCCGCCACGCGCCGCGTGGCTCCGCGCGCTCGCGCTCGAGCGGGAGCGCCTCGCCAACCACCTGGGCGACCTGGGGTACCTCGGCAACGACTGCGGGTTCGCGTTCGGCCTGGCCCAGTTCTCGCGTCTCAGGGAGCACGTGCTGAGGACCAACCACGCGGCGTTCGGGCACCGTCTCGCGATGGACTTCGTCGTGCCGGGCGGAACCGCCGGCGACCTCTCGCCGGAGGCTGCGATCGCGATGCGCGAGCAATCCGCGCGCCTCGAGCGCGAGATCGCCGCGCTGCGCGACATCTACGACGAGCACAGCGGCCTGCAGGACCGCGTGCGGACCTGCGGGATCGTGACGCCCGAGCTCGCCGCGAAGCTCGGGCTGCGCGGCCTCGCCGGGCGCGCGAGCGGACAGCTCCGCGATCTGCGGCGCGACCTGCCGGTGCCACCCTACCCCGATCTCGGCGTTCGCGTGGCCTCGCGCACCGAAGGCGACGTCGCGGCGCGGGTGGCCGTCCGCTTCGACGAGGCGCAGGAATCGCTGCGCCTCGTCGGCGCGATCGTCGACGCGATGCCCGAGGGCGACGTGCGCGCTCCCGTCGCCGAGCCGCCGCCGTGGAGGCTCGGCCTCGGCTACGTCGAAGGCTGGCGCGGCCCGGTGCTCGTCGCGCTCGAAACCGGACCGGACGGGTCGGTTCGCCGCTGCCATCCGCACGATCCGTCGTGGTCGGCGTGGCCGGTCCTGGAGCACGCGGTCATCGGCAACATCGTTCCGGATTTCCCGCTGATCAACAAGTCGTTCAACCTGTCGTACAGCGGACACGACCTGTAGGCGGCCCCATGCTGCACGTTCTCCGACAGATCGCAAAGACCGGCATCCGCAGCGAACCGCCGCCCTCGCCCGCCGACGATGCGGCGATCGTCGCCAGGCTGCAGGCGGACATCGTGCGGGTGCTCGGCCGCGCGCTCACGATCCGCCAGGTCGACGCCGGCTCCTGCAACGGCTGCGAACTCGAGATCCACGCGCTCGGCAACCCGTACTACAACATAGAGGGCCTCGGCATCCGCTTCGTCGCGAGCCCGCGGCACGCGGACCTGCTGCTCGTCACCGGCCCCGTGTCGAAGCACATGGCGATCGCGCTCCAGCGTACCTACGATGCGACGCCCGACCCGAAGCTCGTCGTCGCCGTCGGCGACTGCGGCTGCACCGGGGGCATCTTCGGCGAGAGTTACGCGAGCCTCGGGCGGGTCGCCAACGTCATTCCCGTCGACGTCGAGGTCCCAGGCTGTCCGCCGCCGCCCCGCGCGCTTCTCGCCGGGATTCTCGCCGCGGTCACGGCGCGCGCGCCGACGAACGCGGCTCCCGCCGACGCGGCGGCGCGCACCGCAGCGCCACCCGCAAGCCCATAGCGCGCTCGCGTCCCCCGCCTGTAGACTAGCCGCCGATGGCCGACGGCGCAAAACGGCGTAAGACGGCGAAGCGGGCGCCCGCCGCGACAGCGCGTTCGCCCGCGAAGCGGCCGGCAACGACGCGCAGGACGGCGACGAAGCCCGCGGGCGGCGCGAAGCGACGCCCGACGAACCGCAAGACGGCTTCCCCAACGCACCCGAAAACGAGCCGCCGCGCTGCGCGACGCGCAGCGCCCAACGACACGGCGACGCGACTTGCCGCGCAGCTCGCCGTCATCCAAAGCGTGCAGAAGGCGCTCGCCGGCGGGCTCAGCCTGCAGAGCGTGTACGAGACCGTGGGCGACAAGGTCCGCGAGGTCTTTCACGGGGCCGACGTGGCGATTCGCATCTACGACCCCCAGACCGGGCTCGTGCACTATCCGTACAGCCATTACAACGACAGGAAATACGCGCCCATCCCGCCCACACCGCTCGGCGACAAGGGCTTCGCGCCGCACGTCATTCGGATGCGCAAGACGCTCGTGATCGACGAGAACCTCGAGCAGGAGGCGAAGCGGTACGGGTCCCGGATGCTGATCGACGACGCGCCGTCCCCAAAGACGCAGGTGATGGTGCCGCTCGTCGTCGGCAAGCAGGCACGGGGAATTCTCGTGCTGACCGACATGCGGCACGAGCATGCGTTCAGCAAGTCCGACGTTCGGTTGCTGGAGACCTTGGCGAGCAGCATGAGCGTGGCGCTCGAGAACGCGCGCCTCTTCGACCAGACGGAGCGCCTGCTCAGGGAGACCGAGCAGCGCAACGCCGAGCTGGCGGTGATCAACAGCATCCAGCAAGGGATGGCCGGCTCGCTCGACTTCCAGGGCATCGTCGACCTGGTGGGCGACAAGCTGCGCGAGGTGATGCGCTCGGAGGACATCGGAATCTCGTGGTTCGACTCCGCGACGGGTCTCGCTCACCCGCTCTACGTCTACGAGCACGGCGTGCGGCTGTTCCAGGCGCCGCATCCGCTTCGCCCAGGCGGGCCCGGGGAGCGGATGCTCGCAACGCGGGGGCCCGTCGTGCTGAACAGCACGAAGGAGCTCTGGGAGGTCGTCGGCGGCCCGGTTCCCGGCACCGACATGGCGAAATGCGCCGTCTGGGTCCCGATCATCGGCAGCGATCGCTTCGTGGGCACGGTCCAGCTCGAGAACCACGAGCGCGAGGGCGCCTACGGCGAGGCCGAGGTGCGCCTCCTGCAGACCGTGGCGGCGAGCATGGGGGTGGCGTTGCAGAGCGCGCGCCATTTCGACGAGACGCAGCGACTGTTCAGGGAGAGCGAGCAGCGCGCCGCCGAGCTCGCGATCGTCAACAGCGTCCAGCAAGGGCTCGCGGCCGAGCTCGACTTCCAGGCGATCGTCGACCTCGTCGGCGACAAGATCGCCGAGATCTTCAACGCGAAGGGCATGTCGATCGCTCTGCTCGACCGGGCGTCGGGCATGCTCGCGATCCCGTATTACCTCGAGCACGGCGAGCGATTTCCCGTCGCACCCAAGGAGTTGCAGGGCGGGCTGACGGCCCACGTCATCAGGTCTCGCCGGCCGCTCCTGATCAATCGCGACCTCTACGCCCGCGGAGTCGAGCTCGGCTCGACGCTGGTCGGCGATGCCAGCGTGCCGCCGGTCGACACGAGCTACCTCGGCGTCCCGATCCTCAAGGGCGACGAGGCCCGTGGCGCCATCGCCCTCTACGGCGAGACGACCGACGCGTTCAGCGAGACCGACGTCAGTCTGCTGACGACCCTGTCGAACGCACTGAGCGTGGCGTTGGAGAACGCCCGCCTCTTCGACGAGACGCAGCGCCGCAGTCGGGAGACGGCCGCGCTCGCCGAGGTCGGACGCGACATCTCCGCCACGCTCGACCTCGCCACGGTCATGAACCGGATCGCCGATCACGCGAAGGACCTGCTGCACGCCGACAACAGCGCGATCTTCCTGCCCGACCCGGACGGCAGGACGTACCGCGCGATCGTTGCGCGCGGCACGGCCGCGGACGCGATCAACGCCACCACGATCGAAGTCGGCTCGGGGATCATCGGCAGCATTCTCGCGGCGGGCCGCTCCGAATACGTCAACGACACCGGCGCCGACTCCCGGGCCGTGCAGATCCGGGGCACCGAACCTCAGTCGGACGAGCGCCTCATGGTGGCGCCGCTCCTCGCCGGCAGCTCGGTACGCGGCGCGATGGCGGTGTGGCGCACGGGCGGCCGGTCGTTTGACGACTCCGAGCTCGCGTTCCTGTCCGGCCTTTCGCTGCAGGCCACGGTCGCCATCGAGAACGCGCGGCTCTTCAATGAGACGCGGGAGACGCTCGAGCGGCAGACGGCCACCGCCGAGGTGCTGCAGGTGATCAGCGGGTCGATGGCCGATCCGAAGCCGGTGTTCGACAAGATCCTCGATAGCTGCGAGCGGCTGTTCGGAGCGGCGGGCTTCGCGGTGTTCCTCCTCGACGGCGAGATGCTGAACCTCGGCGCCTACCGCGGGCGCTTTCCCGACGAGGTCAGGCAGGCATTCCCGCGCCCGCTCGCGGGTACGGTGAGCGACATGGCGATTCGCCAGGGGTCGGTCCTGCATCGCCCCAGCGTGCTCGCGGCGTCGGACCTGCCCGCCTACATCCGGGAGTTCGCGAAGCAGACGGGCGATTTCTCGGTGGCCAACGCGCCGATGACTTGGGAGGGCCGCGGTATCGGGACCATCGACATCGTCTGCCAACCGCCGCGCGACTTCTCCGAGGCGGAGCTCGCGCTGCTGCGCACCTTCGCGGACCAGGCGGTGATCGCGATCCAGAACGCGCGGCTGTTCAACGAGACGAAGGAGGCCCTCGAGCGCCAAACCGCTACGGCGGAGGTCCTCAAGGTCATCAGCGGATCGCCGACCGACATCCAGCCGGTGCTCGACGCGATCGCCGGGCGCGCCGCGCGCCTGACCGGCGCCGAGGCGGGCATGGTGTTCCGGCTCGACGGCGAGCTCATCCACGTGGCCAGCGCCTTCGGCATCGCCGCGACGAACTACGACGCGCTGCGCGAGGTCTTCCCGCAGCCCGTGAGCGCCGAATTCCTGACCGCGCGGGCGATTCGCGAAGGGCGCGTGCTCAACGTGCCGGACCTGTTCAAGGAGCCGAACGTCGCGGCAACGGCGGCCCAGATGCGCAGCGTCTCGGGCCTGGAGGAACTTCACGGGGCGCTGGCCGTCCCGATGTTCCGCGACCATCAGGTCGTCGGTGCGATCACGATGTACCGCCGCGTCGCCGGCCGCTTCTCCGATCACGAGGTCGACCTGCTGCGCACCTTCGCGAGCCAGGCCGTGATCGCGATCGAGAACGTGCGGCTGTTCAACGAGACGCGCGAGGCGCTCGAGCAGCAGCAGGCGGCCGCCGAGGTGCTGAACGTCATCAGCAACTCGGTGGACGACCCGCGACCGGTCTTCGAGGCGATCGGCCGCGCGTGCCAGCGGCTCTTCAGCGGCGACCAGGTCGTGATCTCCCTGGTCCGCGAGGACGGCCTCGTGGTGCATGCGGCGATGTCGGTGCCGCCGGGGATGCCCCCCGACGTCCGCGACCAGGCGTGGGCGCGGCTCAACCGCGAGTTCCCGCGGCCCCTCGAGCGCGCCTACCAGAGCTACCCGATTCGCAAAGCGCGCGTCGTGCACTACCCCGACATCGTGCATGGCCCCAAGGTGCCCGAGGACATGCGCCAGATCGGCCGCGACGTCGGCAACTTCTCCATGCTGATCGCGCCGATGCTTTGGGAGAACCGCGGCATCGGGACCGTTCACGTTGTGCGTCAGCCGCCGCGGCCGTTCAGCGAGAAGGAGCATGCGCTGCTCGCGAGCTTCGCCGATCAGGCCGTGATCGCGATACAGAATTCCCGCCTCTTCAACGAGACCCGCGAGGCGCTCGAGCAGCAGACGGCGACCGCCGAGGTGCTCAAGGTCATCAGTGCGTCACCGACCGACGTGAAACCGGTGTTCGATTCGATCGTGAAGGCCGCGCGGAAGCTCAGCGGAGCATCGGCTTCCTCGGCCTGGGGAATCGAGGGAGGGCTGCTTCGCTTCGTGTGCAGCGACGGCTTCGATGACGAACACCGCAGCCGGTACGAGACTCGCCCGCCCTGGGCGCCCACGCGCGAGTCTGCCGCCGGCCGGGCCGTCATCGAACGCCGCCCGGTCGCCATCGAAAACCTGAAGGAGGACGCCGAATACGATCAATCGCGTGCCTTCGGCACCTACCTCCGCGTGTTCAGCGTGCCGCTGCTGCGCGACGGAGAGCCCATTGGCGCGCTCAACCTGGCATGGGAGACGCCAGGACCGATTCCCGAGAAGGTGCCGTTCGTGCTGCAGACGTTCGCCGACCAGGCGGTCATCGCCATCGAGAACGTCCGCCTGTTCAACGAGACGCGCGAGGCGCTCGAGCGGCAGACGGCGACCGCCGAGGTGCTGCAGGTGATCTCGAGCTCGGTGGCGGACACGGCGCCCGTCTTCGAGAAGATCCTCGACAGCTGCCAGCGCCTGTTCGCGACCGAGCAGCTCGGGATCTTCCTCACCCACGACGACGGGCTCGTCCACGCGACGGCATGGCGCGGCTCGAGCCTCGACGCCGTGGCGCGAACCTTTCCGAGGCCGCTCGCCGACACTATGACCGGCCGCGTGATCGAGGAACGTCGCACGGTTCACATTCCGGACACCTCGGCCGACCCCGATTTGCCGGTCGCGCCGCGGGGCGTCGTCGCCCTCGTCGGACACTGCTCGATCGTGTGGGCGCCGATGCTGTGGGAAGGCCGCGGCATCGGCTCCATGGTCGCCCTGCGCCAGCCGCCGCGACCGTTCAACGACAAGGAGCTCGCACTCCTCAAGACGTTCGCCGACCAGGCGGTCATCGCCATCCAGAACGCCCGGCTGTTCAAGGAGACCAACGACGCCCTGGAGCGGCAGACGGCGACCGCCGAAGTCCTCCGGGTGATCAGCGAATCACCCACCGACGTGCAGCCGGTGTTCGAGGCCGTCGCGAAGCGGGCCGGCATCCTCTGCCGAGCCGATGGAAGCCGCGTCTGGCGCATCGTCGACGGCGAGCTGCGCGCGATGACGAGCTACGGGCCGTCCTACGCGCAAGACATCGCGGAAACGATTCCGCTGCGGCGGACGTCAGTCGGCGGGCGCGCGATCCTCGAGCGCCGTTCCATCCACGTCGAGGACGTTCTGCCGCTGCTCGGGGCCGAATACCCGGACATCGCGGAGCTGCAGAGGCGCCATGGTTTCCGCACGGTACTAAACGTCCCGCTGCTGCGCGAGGGCGAGGCGCTCGGCGTCATCTCGCTGCTGCGCAAGGAGGTACGGCCGTTCTCTCCCCCCGAAATCGCTCTCATCGAGACGTTCGCCGACCAGGCGGTCATCGCGATCGAGAACGTGCGCCTATTCAACGAGACACGCGAGGCGCTCGAGCAGCAGACGGCGACGGCAGAAGTGTTGAGCGTCATCAGCAGGTCGCCGACCGACGTGCAGCCGGTGTTCGACGTAGTCGCAGAACGCGCTTTGAAGCTGTGCGATGCCGCGCAATCGGTGATCGCGCTCGTCGAAGGCAGCAACATCCGGTTTGTCGCCGGCTATGGCGACACGCCGAACGCCGTCGGGGAGGTCTCGCCGCTGAACCGGGGCCTCGTCGTCGGCCGCGCCATCGTGGACCGCTCGATCGTCCATGTCGAAGATCTCGCGGCCGAATCGAAGGAGGAATTCCCGCTGGGTCTCGAGATGCAGCGAAGAATCGGGCACCACACGACGCTCGCCGTGCCGTTGCTCCGCGACGACAGGGCGATCGGTGCAATTGCGCTATGGCGCATGGACAAGCGGCCCTTCTCCGACAAGCAAGTCGCGCTGGTGCAGACCTTCGCCAGCCAGGCCGTCATCGCGATCGAGAACGTGCGGCTCTTCAACGAGACGCGCGAGGCGCTCGAGCGGCAGACGGCGACCGCAGACGTGCTGCAGGTGATCTCGAGCTCGGTCGCCGACACGGCGCCCGTGTTCGACAAGATCCTGGACAGCTGCCGCCGGCTGTTCGCGAGCGAGCAGCTCGCCGTGATGCTGGTTCGCGACGACGGCCGCGTCGAGCCGGCAGCGTGGCGTGGCGCCACCTTCGACGACCTCGCACGCGTCGTCGGGTCGATGCCGCTCGACATGTCGAGCACGGGACGCGCGATCAGGGAGGGTCGCACGGTGCAGGCGACCGCCGACGAATCGTCCCACATTCCGTACCCCGGCGTGCGCGAACTCGTGCGCAAGCACGGCGCGTACACGGCGATCTACAGTCCGATGTTCTGGGAGGGCCGCGGCATTGGCGCCCTGTGTGTCTTTCGTCAGCCGCCGCGCCCCTTCTCCGACAAGGAGGAGACGCTGCTCAAGACTTTCGCCGACCAGGCGGTGATCGCGATTCAGAACGCGCGCCTCTTCAGGCAGGCCCAGGAAGCACGGGCGGCCGCCGAGGCAGCCAACGAAGCGAAGAGCAGCTTCCTCGCGACGATGAGCCACGAGATCCGCACGCCGATGAACGCGGTGATCGGCATGAGCGGGCTGCTGCTCGACACGGCGCTCGACGCCGAGCAGCGCGACTACGTCAGCACGATCCGCGATTCGGGCGATGCTCTCCTCACGATCATCAACGACGTGCTCGATTTCTCGAAGATCGAGGCCGGGCGCATGGACATCGAGACGCAGCCGCTCGACCTGCGCGAGTGCGTAGAATCGGCGCTCGACCTCATCGCGGGGCGCGCCCTCGAGAAGCACCTCGACACCGCCTACGAGTTCGAGGGCGAGGTTCCCGGCGCGATCGTCGGCGACGTCACGCGCCTGCGGCAGATCCTCCTCAACCTGCTGTCGAACGCCGTCAAGTTCACGGAGCACGGCGAAGTGGTGCTGACAGTCGCCGCGCGGCCGCTCGCGAGCGCGAAGACCGAGCTCACCTTCGCCGTTCGCGACACCGGGATCGGACTGTCCGGCGACGCGATGGGCCGGCTCTTCCAGTCGTTCTCGCAGGCGGACTCCTCGACCACCCGCAAGTACGGCGGCACGGGGCTCGGCCTCGCCATCAGCCGGCGCCTCGCCGAGCTGATGGGCGGCCGGATGTGGGCGCATAGCGACGGCCCGGGCAAGGGATCGACGTTCTTCTTCAGCGTCGTCGTGCCGGTCGGCGAGCTGCCTGCCGCGCGCCGCCGCGAGTTCGTCGGCGTGCAGCCCGCGCTCGAGGGCAAGCGGATGCTCGTCGTCGACGACAACGCAACCAACCGGCGTGTGCTCGACCTGCAGACGGCGAAGTGGGGAATGGCGTCGCGCTCGACGGAATCGGCGCACGAGGCGCTGCGCTGGCTCGACGCCGGCGAAACGTTCGACGTCGCGATCCTCGACATGCACATGCCGGAGATGGACGGGGTCGCCCTCGCCCGCGCGATCCGCGAGCGCAATCGGACGCTGCCGCTCGTGCTCTTCAGCTCGCTCGGCCGGCGCGAGGCCGGCGCGGAAGAGGGGCTCTTCGCCACCTACCTCGGGAAGCCGGTGCGGCAATCGCAGCTGCACGACACGCTCGTATCGCTGCTCGCACACGAAGCCGCGCCGAAGTCCGCCCC
>DASQBO010000350.1:0-4022 GCA_035635175.1 Casimicrobiaceae bacterium
CGATCGCCGTCAACCCGAGCGCCGGCGAGAAGTGCGAGCGCTGCTGGCACTGGCGCGCCGACGTCGGTGCGGACCCGGCGCATCCGGCGCTGTGCGCCCGCTGCGTCGCCAACCTGTACGGCAGCGGCGAGCCGCGCGCGATGGCGTGACGCGACGATGCCCGGTTCGGTTCTCCCGCGCGCGCCCGGCCTGCGCTGGCTCTGGCTCAGCGCGGCGATCGTCGTCGCCGACTACGCGACCAAGGCCGCGATGATGGCCGCGTTCCGTCCGGGCGAGGAGCGGCCGTTCACGAGCTTCTTCAGCCTCGTGCTCACGTTCAACACGGGGGCTGCGTTCAGCATGCTCGCCGACGCCGACGGCTGGCAGCGCTGGTTCTTCGCCGCAGTCGCGGTGACGGCCGCCGCCGTCATCGGCTGGCTTCTGCGGCGAGGCGGCAGCACGCTCTACTGCCTCGGGCTCGCGCTGATCCTGGGCGGCGCGCTCGGCAACCTGCACGACCGCCTCGCCCTCGGCAAGGTGGTCGACTTCCTGCTCTTCCACTACGAGCGCTGGGCGTGGCCGGCGTTCAACGTCGCCGACAGCGCGATCACGGTCGGCGCCGCGCTCCTGATCGTTGACAGCTTCCGCGCGCGGCACGCGGTCCACGCGGCGCGTGCCGAGCCGCGGAGGGAGGGATGATGGACGTGCTGCTCGCCAACCCGCGCGGCTTCTGCGCCGGCGTCGACCGCGCGATCGCGATCGTCGAGCAGGCGCTCGCGCAGTTCGGCGCGCCCATCTACGTCCGGCACGAGGTCGTCCACAACCGCTTCGTCGTCGACGACCTGAAGGCGAAGGGAGCCGTGTTCGTCGACGAGCTCGCCGACGTGCCGCCGGGAGGCACCGTCGTCTTCTCCGCGCACGGCGTGTCGAAGGCGGTGCGCGCCGAGGCCGCCGCACGCGGGCTCAGGGTCTTCGACGCGACGTGCCCGCTCGTCACCAAGGTGCACGTCGAGGTCGCGAAGATGCGCGAGCACGGCCGGGAGATCGTGATGATCGGCCACCGCGGACATCCCGAGGTCGAGGGCACGATGGGGCAGTGCGCGGACGGCATCCACCTCGTCGAGTCGGCGGGCGACGTGGAGGGGCTCGCCGTGGCCGACCCCGACAACCTCGCCTACGTCACGCAGACGACGCTGTCGGTCGACGATGCCGCCGCGATCGTCGCGGCGTTGAAGCGGCGCTATCCGCGCATCGTCGGCCCGAAGAAGGACGACATCTGCTACGCGACGCAGAACCGGCAGGACGCGGTCAAGTTCATGGCGCCGCAGGTCGACGTCGTGATCGTCGTCGGCAGCCCGAACAGCTCGAACTCGAACCGGCTCCGCGAGGTCGCGGCGAACCGCGGCATCGCCGCGTACATGGTGGATCGTGCCGACCAGCTCGAAGAGGGCTGGGTCGCGGGCAAGGCCCGCGTCGGCGTGACTGCCGGCGCGTCCGCGCCGGAAGTGCTCGTGCGCGAGGTGATCGCGCGTCTGCGCGAGCTCGGCGCCGGCAGCGTGCGCGAGCTCGGCGGCGCGCCGGAGACGATCGTGTTTCCGCTGCCGAAGGGACTCGCGCCGGCGCACGCGTCGAGCGCGAAGGCCTGACGGCTATCGCGCACTACGGAACGAGCGCAGGACGGCCACGAACGCGGCGACGGCCAGCACGAACGCGCACGTGGCGACGACGGCGTGGCGCCCCGGCTCGGTGAGCGCGCGCACGATCGCCTCGGCGCCGTAGAACGGCAGCAGAAGCGAGGCCCATTGCCGCGCCCGCCTGCGCCCCACGGCGAGCCCGGGGAGCAGCAGCGCGAGCGGGACCGCCTTGAGCGCGAGCCACGACCCGCCGGGGCGCACCGGCGCGAGGATCGTCTCCCACAGGAGCAGCCACAACGCGAGCGCCGCGGCGAGCGCAACGACGGCGTGAGGGGCGCGAGCGCCGGCGAGGCGCGTCACGAAGCCGTCAACCCACCGGCGCGAAATCGTAAAGCTCGAACCCCGGCCCCTGCTCGACGAGCTTCAGGAGCACGGCGAAGCCCGTCGCCGCGCCGCGCTTGAGCGAGATGCCCTGCTCGACCTGGAACGCCCCCGCGGGCACGAGAATCTGCGGCGGCGACGCATCCGGCCCGGGCGTCGCGCCGTCCTCGGGCAGCACGACGACCGGTGCGAGATTGCCGTCGGCGGCTTCTTCGTTCGCGGCGGCTGCCGCCTCGGGGCTGTCGGACAGCAGCTCGCAGCCGAACTCGAGCCCGCTGCCCTTCAAGGTGTTGCGGAACCAGCGCACCATCGCGACCTGCAGCCCGGTGCGGCCCTCGACCCGGAGCGCGATCAGGTCGCCGATGCGGAGCGCCGTGGGATGGGCGTCGATCTGGCGCAGCGCGTAGCCCGCCGGCGTGTGGTTGATCACCTGGCAGGTGGCGAGCGGCGGCAACCCGGTCGGCGCCTGCGCGACGCCCGAGTGGAGGCCGCGGCTGTATTGCCAGACGCCCGACAATCCCGCGCACATGACGACGCGGGCGCGCGAGGGCAGCCGGTTGAACTGGCGCGCCGGCGGAATGGCCCATTGCCGGAGCAGGCGCTTCAACAGCGCCACGTACTGCAGGCGCCCCGACGGATCCTTCGGGATGCCGGCCGGCACCTCGCCGCCGGCCTCGAGCGCACGCAGCTGCTCCTGGATCTGGAAGGCCAGGTCGAACGTGAGCAGGAAGATCTTCGAGCCGTCGATCGAGCCGCCCTTGTTCGCCGAGAAGGGCGGAAAGTCGTGGCCGACGGGGACGATCGCGACCGCCTTCGCCATCCGGTGCACCGGCGCGACGTCGGTCAGCTTCGCCCAGTGGCAGAACTCCTGCAGGTAGCGGACGACCGTGCTGAGCTGCCCGGGCAGGAAGCCGTACGGATTCGCGAGCGCGAGCAAGAGCGCTTGCAGGTAGACGCGCTCGGGCGTCATCTCGGGCTGGTCGTGCGCGATCGCGTTCTGGTGGAGGCCGCGCTCCCGCGCAAATGCGTAGATCGCGTGCGCGTCGAGCCACGTCTTCGCGGGAACGGGCGAGTACGAGAGATAGCTGTTGATCAGCACGCGCGCGACGCACTGCAGGCAGCGGTGCAGGAGCGCAATCAGGAGCCGGTTGCCGGAGAGCAGGAGCCGCCGCTCGGACTCGTGCGCGAGCAGGCGTTTGTAGGCGACGGACAGCTCGTTCGCGAGCGTCAGCGAAGCCTTCGCTGCCTCCAGCGCCTCGCCCGTGAGCGGGTGCGAAGCCTTCGAGAACTGCTTTTCAAGTTGCGGCCACAGCGTGCCCGCGGTCGCCCAGTACTTCTCGGCGAGCTCGAGCCGCTTCGAGTCGCCGAGGTCGACCCGGTTGATCGCCGCGAGCGAATCGCCGACGACGCGCGCCGCCTCGACCGCCTCGCGAGCGAGGGTCTCGTCGAGCCAGGGAGCGACCTTGGCGGGCCGGGTTTCGGGGGGATTCGCGGGCCGCGGGTCGACCGGCGGCAGGCTGAGATTGAGCGGCATCGTGGGCGATCAGCGGCAGGCCACGGCGATTGTAAGGGATTGGGGTGGCGCGTCGCGGCCTCCGGCGAGTGCGGAAGCAAGATTCCGGCCATGGCGACCAGCGGTCAGCCACGGAGGAACCGGGCGACGGGATCGATCTGATCGGGCGAGAGCAGCATCGGGGCGTGGCCGACACCGGCGAATTCGACGACGGCGGCCTTCGGCCCGCGCGCGGCCATCTGGGCCGCGGTCTGCGCCGAAAGCAGGTCCGAGTCGCGCCCTCGAAGGACCAGGGCGGGGCAGCGGATGGCGTCCCACGCGGGCCACAGGTCGGGAGGCGCCGCCGCGGCGCGGAAGGGCAGGGCAATCCCGGGGTCGTAGCCGAGGCCCCAGCGTCCGCCGGGCCGCTCGCGGACGTTGCTCCGCGTCAGCCGGTCCCACTGCGCGTCGGTGAGCGGGCCGAACGGCGCCGAGATCGCGCGGATGTATTGCGCGATCTCCTGGTACGTCGCGAA
>DASQBO010000351.1:0-2578 GCA_035635175.1 Casimicrobiaceae bacterium
GTGGCCTCGTCGCGCACAGCGCCTGTGTCCATGCGGCGCGCGTCGGCCACGCCTGGGTGGAGCGCCTCGACCACCTCGTCTTTCTGGGCACGCCGCATTTCGGCGCGCCGCTCGAGCGAGCAGGCGCCCGCGCCGACTTCGTGCTCGGCATCAGCCCGTACAGCGCGCCGTTCGTGCGGCTCGGAAAGATCCGCAGCGCCGGAATCAAGGATCTGGGCCACGGCTACCGATGCGACGACGATTGGCAGGAGCCGATCGGAAGACGCGCCGGGCGCGTGCCGCCAGCGCTACCCGCGGAGGTTCGCTGCTACGCGATCGCGGCGAGCCGACAGGCGCGCCCCGGAACCCGCGGCGGGCCGATGCGCGGCGACGGGTTCGTCCCGGTGAGCAGTGCGCTCGGGAGGAGTCGCGACGGGTCCGTCGACCTCGGGGTGCCTGCCGAGCGCCAGTGGGTCGGATTCGGAATCGGACATTTCGACCTCCTCGGCCGCGCCGAGGTGTACGACAGAATCCGCTCCTGGCTCGCGGACGGGCGCGCGGCGCCGTAGCGCCGCGGCGTCCGTCCAAACCAGACGTTACGCGGCTCGCCGCAGCCCGTCGCCGAGCTCCGCGAAGACCGCGCGCACTTCCTCGACCGCCCAGTCGAGCGCCTCGCGGTCGATCACGAGCGGCGGCGCGAAGCGCACGACGGTCCCGTGCGTGTCCTTCGACAGGATCCCGCGCGCGAGCAGCCGGTCGACGACGTCGCGCGCGGTGATCCGCTCGCGGTCGACTTCGAGCCCAACGAAGAGTCCCTTGCCGCGGACATCGCGGATCAGCGGACTCTTGATCGTCCCGAGCCGCGCGAGCAGGTGCGCACCCATCTCCGCCGAGCGCTCGATCAGCCGCTCGTCGAAGAGCACGTCGAGCGCGGCGATGGCGACGGCGGCGGCGAGCGGATTGCCGCCGAACGTGCTGCCGTGATCCCCCGGCGTGAACACCTGCATCAGGTCCTCGGTGCCCACGACCGCAGACACCGGCAGGAGGCCGCCGCCGAGGGCCTTGCCGAGAATTACTGCGTCGGGCTTCACGCCGTCGTGCTCGCACGCGAGGAACCTGCCGGTGCGGCCCATCCCGGTCTGGATCTCGTCGCAGACGAGCAGCACGTTGCGCTCGCGGCAGATCCGCGCGCACTCGGCGAGATAGCCCGGGGGCGGCACGACGATGCCGCCCTCGCCCTGGATCGGCTCGACCAGGAACGCCGCCGTGTTCGGCCCGATCGCACGCGCGAGCGCGTCGGCGTCGCCGTACGGAACGTGGCGGAAGCCCGGAGGGAAGGGGCCGAAGCCGTCGCGATACTGGGGCTCGGTCGAGAACCCGACGATCGTGATCGACCGGCCGTGGAAGTTCCCCTTGCACACGATCACCTCGGCACGATCGTGCGGAATCCCCTTGACCTTGTGACCCCACTTGCGGACGGCCTTGAGCGCGGTTTCGACCGACTCGGCGCCGCCGGACGCCGGCAGCACGCGGTCGAGGCCCGTGAGCGCCGTGAGCCGCTCGAACAGTCGCGGCAGGAGCTCGTTGTGGAACACGCGCGAGGTGACCGCGAGACGTTGCGCCTGCGCGACCAGCGCCTGCACGATGCGCGGGTGCGCGTGCCCGTGGCTCACCGCGGAGTACGCGCTCATCATGTCGAGATAGCGGCGGCCGTGCTCGTCCCACAGCCAGCAGCCGTCGCCGTGCGCGAGCACGACGGGAAGCGGGTCGTAGTTGCGCGCAGCATGCTTGCGCTCGCGCGCGATCGCCGCGGGAACGGCGGGAAAACCTGGGGCCGGCGCGTCGCCGGGGGGGAAACGGGCATCCATGCCGAGGCTCCTTTTGAGAGTCGGTGTTCCAACGGACAGCGGGGTACGGAGGCGAGTTGCACGCGAGGCTTTTGGCCCCGGCCGAACCCCCGCCGTAGTCAGGATATGAGGGAGCAACAACTGCGCCACGTCATGGCGGCCATTCTACGGGACGCCCGGCGAAACCGCGAGTTGCAGTGCAGCATGAATCCCCGCAACGGGTGCGGGTAGAGGGGACGCGCGAAGAGCTAGGGGTTGGCGGTGCAGTTGCCTGCGCGCGTGCCGGTGTACGTCATCGTCATGTCCATCGGCTGGCCGTCCATCTTGCCGACCATGCGCATGCGCCCGCCGTAGCCGTTGCCGGTCCAGGTCGATTCGCCGGTTGCGGTGTAGTCGTTCTGCCCGCTCTTGCAGTTCATCCGGTAGTCGAGCTTGTTGCCGATGCGCTTCGCCTCGACGACGGTGCAGCCCTCGTTCCGCGGGATCGTCCCGGCATCGTTGCCCTTTGCGGCGCACACGCGGCGGGTTTGCGCCGGCATCGCGAACGGCATCCCCGCCATCTCCATCTTCGACGTGACGTCCCAGAGCTCGTCCTTGCCTTGCGGGTCAGCCCGGCCCGCCTGTGCCAGGGCGGGGGCCGCGGCGAGCGCGGCCAGCGACAGAACGACGGCAAGGCAAACGACGTGCGGGGGCTTCATGCGGTTCCTCCGGAGGCGGAAATGTTCGCCGCGATTGTACGCGTCGGCGCGGCG
>DASQBO010000352.1:0-3738 GCA_035635175.1 Casimicrobiaceae bacterium
GCGGTAGTTGAACTCGGTGATCGAGCGCTTGCCGACGAGCCGGCAGAACGCGCGGAAGCTGCCCGGCCGTTCCGCCACCGTGACCGCGATGATCGCCTCCCGCCTCTCGCCGACCTCGGCGCGCTCGGCGACGAAGCGCAGTCGGTCGAAGTTCATGTTGGCGCCGCAGGCGATCGCGACGAACGTGCGGCCGCGCGTCCGGTGCCGTTCGACCCATGCCTTGACCCCCGCGATGGACAGCGCGCCCGCCGGCTCCAGGATCGAGCGCGTGTCCTCGAAGACGTCCTTGAGCGCGGCGCACGTCGCATCGGTGTCGACCAGCACCATTTCGTCGACGAGCGTGCGTGCGAGGCGGAACGTCTCCGCGCCGACCTGCTTCACCGCGACGCCGTCGGCGAAGAGGCCCACGTGCGGAAGCTTCACGCGACGACCGGCGGCGAGCGAGCGCGTCATCGCGTCGGAATCGACCGGCTGCACCCCGACGATGCGCACGCCGGGCCGCACCCGCTTCACGTACGACGCGATCCCGCCGATGAGGCCGCCGCCGCCGACCGCGACGAAGATCGCGTCGAGCGGACCCTGGCACTGGCGGAGGATCTCCATGCCGATCGTGCCCTGCCCGGCGATCACGTCGGGATCGTCGTAGGGATGCACGAACGTCGCGCGCGTCGACTTCTGGAGCGCGAGCGCGCGCGCGTAGGCGTCGCTGTACGAGTCGCCGTGGAGGACGACGCTGGCGCCCAGCGCCTCGACCGCCGCGGTCTTGATGTGCGGCGTCGTGACCGGCATCACGATCGTCGCCTTGCACGCGAGCCGCTGCGCGGCGAGCGCGACGCCCTGCGCGTGATTGCCCGCGGACGCCGCGATCACGCCGCGCGCGCGCTCGGCGGGGGACAGGTGCGCCATCTTGTTGTAGGCGCCGCGCAGCTTGAACGAGAACACCGGCTGCTGGTCCTCGCGCTTCAGCAGCACGCGGTTGCCGAGGCGCCGGGAGAGCGTCGGCGCGAGCTCGAGCGGCGACTCGATGGCGACGTCGTAGACCTTCGCGGTCAGGATCTTCTGCAGGTAGTCGATGGACATGGGCGTGCCCGGCGATGCGGCAACCGTCGAGCGTAACAGAAAACGCGACGCTGTCCGCTGCGGACTCTACGAACGATCCCGCGATTCTGCTACCCTCCCCGCACCATGGCGCGATCGACACCGAGCCCCGGCACCCTCGCGGTCGTCGACATGGGGTCGAACAGCTTCCGGCTCGAAGTCGGCCGCGTCGAGGGCGACCAGATCTTCCGCCTCGACACGTGGCGCGAGACGCTGCGCATCGGCGCCGGGCTCGACGAGCGCGGCCGGCTCACGCGCGACGCGCAGCGGGCGGCGCTCGCGTGCCTCGCGCGCTTCGCCGAGCGCCTGCGCGGCCTCCATCCGTCCGCCGTCCGCGCCGTCGCGACCAATACGTTCCGGGTCGCGACGAACGCGGCGGCGTTCATGCCGCAGGCCGAGCGCGCGCTCGGCTTCCCGATCGACATCATCACCGGCCACGAGGAAGCACGGCTCATCTGGAACGGCGTCGCCCACGTGCTGCCGCCGTCGCCCGATCCCCGCCTCGTGATCGACATCGGCGGCGGTTCGACCGAGTTCATCGTCGGGCGGGGCCTCGAGCCCGAGCGCCTCGAGTCGCTCAAGGTCGGCTGCGTCGGCATGACGCGCCGGTTCTTCCCGGAGGGCCGGATCACCGCGACGGCGTTCGCGGACGCGGAGACGACGGCGCGTGCCGAGATCGAGACGATCGCCGACGCGTTTCGCCGGGTGCGGTGGAAAGCGGCCTTCGCGTCGTCGGGGACCGCGCTCGCCCTCGCCGAGATCCTCGAGCAGAACGGGCTGTCGCCCGCGGGCATCACGACGGACGGGCTCGCGCGGCTGCGCAAGCGGATGATCGGCAGCGGCCACGTCGAGCGGCTGCGGCTCGCCGCGCTCAAGCCGGAGCGCGCGCCGGTGCTCGCGGGGGGTCTCGCGATCATGACGGCCGCAATGGCGGAGCTCGGCGTCCGGCGGATCAATCCGGTAGGCGGCGCGGTGCGCCTGGGCGTGCTCTACGACCTGCTCGGGCGGCAGGTGCGCCGCGACATCCGCGTCGCCACGGTCGACCAGTTCGCGACGCGCTATCGCATCGACCGCGAGCATGCGACGCGCGTCGCCGCGATGGCGACCGTCCTCCACGCGCGCGCCGCGCCGGCGGCGAACCCGGCCGCGGCGCAGCGTCTCGAGTGGGCCGCACTCCTGCACGAGATCGGGTTCTCGGTCTCGCACATCGGATTCCACAAGCACGGCGCGTACATCCTCGGCAACGCCGACATGCCGGGGTTCTCCGCGGGCGAGCAGCAGGACCTCGCGTGGCTCGTGCTCGGCTGCCGCGGCGGCCTTGCGAAGATGGCGGGCGCGCTCGACGATCCCCGCTTCCGGGCGCGCCTGGTCGCGCTGCGGCTCGCCGTCATCTTCCACCACGCCCGGCGGCCGATCGACGCGCCGAAGGTCGGCCTCAAGGTCGGCGCGCGGATCCGGATCACGGTGCCCGCGCGCTGGCTCAAGGCGCACCCGCTGACGGCGTATCTGCTCGTCAAGGAGTGCGCCGAGTGGACAGCGCTCGGGTATCCGTTCGCGGTCGCGTGACTCGCTTCCGATCGGGCCCGGTCGTCGTTCCGCTAGACCAGGTCCGGGCCGATGACCAGGCGCAGCATCACGGACGAGGCGCCGCTCTTGTCGCGGTCCGAAAGCCACCACAGGGCGCCTTTGCGGATCGACCAGTACGCTTCCTCGCCCGAGAGCAGGAACGAGGCCACCGCCCCGAGCGTCGGCTGGTGGCCGACGACGACGACCGTTTCGCGAGAGTCCGGCCAGCCCGCCGCGTCGAGCACGGCCCGCACGGACGCGCCCGGTCCGATCGCGTCGACGGTCTTGAACTTGCGCTTGAGCGCGAGCGCCGTCTCCTGGGCCCGGTCCGCCGGAGAGACGAGGATGCGCGCGGTGTCGGGAAGCCTCCGGTCGAGCCACTCGCCGACGCGTTCCGCCTGCTTGTGCCCCTTCGCGGTAAGGCGGCGCGCCAGGTCCGCCCCGTCCGCCTCGGCCTCGGCGTGGCGCCAGAGCACGAGATCCATCAGTCGACGTCCTCGGGCTCGCGCATCGCGGCGAGCAGCTCGCGCTGCGCGGAACGCATCCGCTTGCCGCGGCGGGCGGGCAGCTTGCGCCATGCGCCGTCGGGCTGGAGCGCCCAGGCGTCGCGCGTGTCCGCGAGATACGCGGTGAGCCCTTCCTCGATCACGCGCTTGCGCAGCTTCGCATCGCGGACGGGGAACGCCACCTCGATCCGGCGAAACAGGTTGCGGCCCATCCAGTCGGCCGAGGACAGCCACACGTCCGGCGTGCCGCCGTTCGCGAAGTACCAGACGCGATGGTGCTCGAGGAAGCGGCCCAGGATCGAGCGAACGCGGATGCGCTCGGACAGGCCGCGGACGCCGGGCCGCAGCGCGCACGCGCCGCGCACGATCAGGTCGATCTCGACACCCGCCTCGGAGGCCGCGTAGAGCGCGCGAATGACGCCCTCCTCGAGCAGCGCGTTCATCTTGGCGACGATGTGCGCCGGGCGGCCCGCGCGCGCGTGCGCGGTCTCGCGGCGGATCATCTCGATCACGCGGCGATGCATCGTGAACGGCGCGAGCAGCAGGTGGCGCATGCGCCCTGCCTTCG
>DASQBO010000353.1:0-10952 GCA_035635175.1 Casimicrobiaceae bacterium
ACCCGGGAGAATCGGAGCGCGCGAGCGAGGCGGGGCTCGTCGAGCCATCCGACCACGTACCCGTCGACTCGCCACGGGCGCACGCCGCGGGGCGGGGGCGCGAGCTCTGCCGTCAGCCGCGCGCGAATCGCCGTTACAATGTCGACGCCGATCATGCAGCATTCTAGCCGCCGACCGTGAGTGCCGACGTCCTCGCGCTGTTCGACCTCGACCATACGCTGGTTCCGCACGACAGCGACGAGCAGTGGGTCGCGTTCCTGGTGGACGAGGGTGCGCTCGACCGCGTGCAATGGGACATCGCGAATCGCGACCTGATCGCCCGCTTCAACCGCGGCGAGGCGGGCGCCATCGAGTTCACCGAGTTCTACCTGTCGACGCTCGCGCGCTTCGACGATCCGACGCTCGCGGCGTTGCGCGAGCGCTACCTCGCGACGCGGGTGCGCCCGCGGATCACGGCGGCAGCACGCGCGATGGTCGACCGGCATCGCGACGCGGGCGATCTCGTCATCGTCACGACCGCGGTGTTCCGCTTCCTGTCCGAGCCGATCGCGGCCGAGTTCGGGATCGCCGACGTCATCGCGACCGACGCCGAGCGGATCGACGGGCGCTACACCGGGCGCGTCGCCGGCGTCCCCAACGCGCGGGAGGGCAAGGTCGAGCGGCTGCTCATGTTCCTCGCGGCGCGCGGCCAGCGCCTCACCGATTTCCGCGAGATCTACGCGTACTGCGATTCGCTCAACGACCTCCCGCTCATGTCGCAGGTGTCGAAGCCGGTCGCGGTGAACGCGGACCCGGTGCTGTCGGCGCACGCGCGGCACATGGGCTGGCCGGTGATGCAGGTGTAGGGATGCGCAACGACGGACCGGAGCCCGCGTGACGGCGCGCCTCCTCGACGGCAAGGCGCGTGCCGAGCGGCTGACGGCGGACGTCCGCGCGGCGGTCGCGGCGCGCGTCGCCGCGGGGAAGCCGCCGCCGGGGCTCGCCGTCGTGCTGGTCGGGGCCAACCCGGCCTCGCAGATCTACGTGCGTAACAAGCGGAAGACGACCGAAGCGGTCGGCATGCGCTCGTTCGCGCACGACCTCGCGGCGGAGACGCCGGAGGCCGAGCTACTCGCGCTGATCGACCGGCTCAACGTCGACCCCGCCGTCAACGGCGTCCTCGTGCAGCTGCCGCTGCCGCCGCAGATCGCGGACGAGCGCGTCACCGAGCGGATCGACCCGCGCAAGGACGTCGACGGCTTCCACCCCTACAACATCGGCCGCCTCGTCCTCAAGCGGCCGCTCCTGCGCCCGTGCACGCCCTGGGGCTGCATGACGCTCCTCAAGGAGACGGGGGAAAAGCTCGAGGGCAAGCACGCAGTCGTGATCGGGCAGTCGAACATCGTCGGCCGCCCCATGGCGCTCGAGCTCCTGATCGAGCGCTGCACGGTCACGATCTGCCATTCGCGGACGCGGGAACTGCCGGGCCTCGTGCGGCAGGCCGACATCGTCGTCGCGGGCGTGGGCAAGGCGAACTTCGTCCAGGGCGACTGGATCAAGCCGGGGGCGATCGTCATCGACGTCGGCATCAACCGCGGTCCCGACGGCAAGCTCTGCGGCGACGTCGACTTCGCCGCTGCGCGCGAGCGCGCGTCGTGGATCACGCCGGTGCCGGGAGGCGTCGGGCCGATGACGATCGCGACGCTGCTCGCGAATACGCTGCGCGCGGCCGAGCTGCAGGACCCCCGAGTCGACGTTGGCGCCGGAAACGGAGGCCTCTAGCGTCGGCGCCGCCGTCCCGCCGCCGCGCGGCGCTTCAGCACCGCGACGCAGGTCATGAGCAGCGTCGAGAACGCGATCAGTAGCGTGGCCGCCGCGGTGATCGTGAGGCTGATGTTGTCGTTGATGCCGGCGAACATCTGGCGCGGCAGCGTCCGTGTCTCGGGACTCCCCATCAGCAGCACGACCACGACCTCATCGAACGACGTCGCGAAGGCGAACACGGCGCCGGAGGCGACGCCCGGCAGGATCGACGGCAGCATCACGCGCCGGAACGCGACCAGCGGGCTCGCTCCGCTCGCGGCGGCGGCGCGCAGCAGCGTGCGGTCGAACCCCGCCAGCGTCGCGAGCACCGTGATCACGACGAACGGCGCGCCGAGCGCCGTGTGCACAAGGATGAGTCCGGTGAAGCCGTCGGTCAGCCCGAGCGGGGCGAACGCGAAATAGGCCCCGACGGCCACGATCACCACGGGCACGACCATCGGCGAGATCAGGACCGCGAGGATCGCTCCGCGCAGAGCGAAATGCGCTCGCCAGAGCCCGATCGCCGCGAGCGTGCCGAGCACCGTGGCCAGCGACGCCGCGATCGAGCCGACGAAGAGGCTGTTCTTCAGGGCGGGCAACCAGAACGGCGAAGTGAAGAAGTCCTCGTACCAGCGCAGCGAGAATCCGGGCAGCGGGTAGTGGAAGAACGAGCCCGACGAAAACGAGAGCGGCACGATCACGGCGATCGGCGCGACGAGGAACGCGAGCACGGCGAGGGCGACCCCGGCGTGGAGCGCCGACGCGAAGCGCTGGCCCGCGGTGCGCGTTTCGGTGCTCACGGGGAAACCTCCCCCAGGCTTGCCCACCAACGGAGGGGGCGAGCGCGGCCTTCGCACGGTCGCGCCGATCCATTGCGCCGTCGCCGTCGGCCGCCGCCCGCGCTCGCGGACGCGAGCTTCGCTCCTTGGCTTCGCCCCGCTCGCGCAGGCGTTCCGGGCGGCCGTGCGGCGCTCATCCGAGCCGCACCCGATCGAGACCGACGAAGCGCTGGTAGACGGCATAGAGCGCCATCGTCGATCCCAGCAGGATCAGCGCGAGCGCCGCGGCCATCCCCCAGTTGATCGTCTTGCTCGCGTAAAAGGCGATGAAGTAGCTGATCATCTGGTCGTCCGCGCCGCCGACGAGCGCCGGCGTCACGTAGTAGCCGAGCGCCTGGATGAACACCATGAGGCAGCCGGCGCCGATGCCGGGCAGCGTCTGCGGGAGGTAGACGCGCAGCCACGCGAGGAGCGGCGGCGCGCCGAGCGATGCGGCGGCGCGAAGGTACGAGGGCGGGATGGCCTTCATGACGCTGTAGAGCGGCAGGATCATGAACGGCAGGAGCACGTGCACCATCGCGGCGTAGACGGCGAAGCGGTTGAAGATCATCCGCAGCGGCTCGGTGATGAGGCCGGCCGTCATGAGCGCATCGTTGACGATGCCCTCGCGCTGCAGCAGAACGACCCAGGCGACCGTGCGCACGAGGAGCGACGTCCAGAACGGCAGCAACACGAGGAACAGCAGGATCGCCGCCTTGCGATCGGTCTGCTGCGACAGGTACCACGCCGTGGGGTAGCCGAGGAGCAGGCAGATCAGCGTGACCATCCCGGAGATCCACAGCGTCCGGCCGAGTATGATGCGAAACACCGTCTCGTCGTCCTTCTCGCGCGTGACGTGGCCCTCGGCATCGCGCTTGAGATCGACGGCCGCGAGCAGGAAGAAATCGGTCGCGGGCCCCGATGCGCGCTTGATCGCGCCCCAGGTCTCGCGCTCGCCCCACCTGGGATCGATCGCGAGCAGCGTCTGCCGCGCGCTGTCCTCGAGACGCTCGGGCAGCTGACGCCCCGTTGCGAACAGCAGCGACCGGTAGCCGGTGACGTCGTAGTTGAGGCGCGTCGCCGCGGACGCGAGCGTGCCGTCGGCACGAGCGGCCCGGACGTCGTCGGCAAGCGCGGCCCATGCGGCGTCGGGGGGCAGCTCGCGGCCGTCCCAGCCGCGCAGCGCCGACGTCACCCGCGGCAGGATCCGGGCGACGTCGGTGTCGACGACGCTCTTCGTGAGCAGCGCGCCGATCGGACCGACGAAGGTCGCGAGCAGGAAGAGCAGCAGCGGCAGGGTGAGCGCGATCGCGCGGAGCTTCGTCGCGCGCTCGGTGCGCGCAAGCCTGCGGGCGAGCCCGCGGTCGCTTCGAGCGGGCGCTGCAGCGGGGATCGCGCTCAACGGGGGTCCTGCGACGGACGGATGCGGCGCCCGCCCGGCGGCACGCCGCCGGGGCGGGCCCTCCGCGCTACTTCGCGACCCAGGCGTTGAACCGCTGGTTCAGCTTGTCCAGGTTCTCGAGCCAGAACTTGTCGTTGATGTAGAGCGCGGTCCGGATGTTCTCGGGCGCCGTCGCGAGGTTCGGCAGGACGTTCTTGTCGATCAGCGCCGTCGCCGCCTTCGTGGTGACGCCGTACGGGATCCGCGGCGGAAGGTCCTTCTGGTGGTTCGGGTCGTTGACGAAGGCCAGGAACTTCTCCGCTTCCGCCTTGTTGGGGGAGCCCTTCATGATCACCCACGAGTCGATCGTGTAGAGGTTGTTCGTCCAGACGATCCTGAAGTTCTTCTTGTCCTTGTCGTTCGCCGCCGCGATCCGGCCGTTGTACGCGTCGACCATCGCCGCCTCGCCCGATGCCAGGAGCTGCGGCGGCTGCGAGCCCTTCTCCCACCAGATGAGGTTGGACTTGAGCTGGTCCAGCTTCGCGAAGGCGCGGTCGACGCCCGTCGGCGTGCCGAGGACCTTGTAGACGTCGGCCGGAGCAACGCCGTCGGCCATGAGCGCGATCTCGAGCGTCGTCTTCGGGCCCTTGCGCAGCGCGCGCTTGCCCGGCCACTTCTGCGTGTTCCAGAAATCGGCCCAGCTCTTCGGCGTGTCGCCCTTGATCTTGTCGCCGTCGTAGGCCAGGATGAAGCTGTAGACGATCGCGCCGACGCCGCAGTCGCTGACCGCGTCGGGCAGGTACTTGTCCTTCCCCCCGAGCTTGGCCCAGTCGAGCTTCTCGTAGAGGCCTTCCTCGCAGCCCAGCAGCAGCTCTTCGGACTCGACTTGCACGACGTCCCAGTTGTTGGCGCCGCCCTGGATCTTGGCACGGAGCGTGCCGACGCCGCCGTCCCAGCTCTCCTCGGCCATCTTGGCGCCGGTCGCCATGAACGGCTTGAAGTACGCCTCGCGCTGCGCGTCCTGGTAGGCACCGCCCCAGGAGACGACGGTGAGATCGCGCGCCTGCGCGGTGAGCGCGGCGCCGGCGGCGACGGCGGCCAGCAGGTACAGCAGGGGATGTCGTTGCATCGTGTCCTCCTCGACGTGGTGAAAAGACGACCGTGCTGCGAGTGACGAATCCGGCGCGGGCAGCCGCCCGCGTCAGTCCTGTTCGAGCCGGAACACCCGGCAGTCCGCGGCGCGCCACCCGAATCGTACGCTCGTGCCGACGGCCATAGCATGGGCTGCGTGCGATTTCACTACGATGTCGCCCAGGTCGCGGACCTCGATCCGCAGCCGCAGGTGATCGCCCAGGTAGATCGCCTCGGCAAGCGTGCCCTCGAGGGCGCAATCGGCGGTGCCTTCGCCCAGCGCGATCTGTTCCGGGCGCACCGAGACCAGCGCCTCCTCCCCTGCCGCGAGCGGACCGCCGCAGGTTCCCGCCAGAAGCGCGCCGCCGCCCACCCGCACGGCGCACCGGCCTCCCTCGACCCGCTCGACGGTACCGACCATCCGGTTGTTCTCGCCGATGAACCGCGCGACGAACGCGTTGGCGGGCCGCTCGTAGATCTCCTCGGGCGTGCCGATCTGCTGGATCCGCCCCTGGCGGAACACGGCGATCCGGTCGGACATCGTGAGCGCCTCGGCCTGGTCGTGCGTCACGTACACCATCGTCACGCCGAGCTCGCGGTGGAGCCTGCGGATCTCGAGCTGCATCTGCTCGCGGAGCTGCTTGTCGAGCGCGCCGAGCGGCTCGTCCATCAGCACGAGCTTGGGCTCGAACACGAGGGCGCGCGCGACGGCGACCCGCTGCTGCTGCCCGCCCGACAGCTGGGCGGGACGGCGGGCGGCGAGGGCGCCGAGCTGGACCATCGAGAGCGCGCGCTCGACCCGGGCGGCGACGACGTCTCGCGGCAGCCGCCGCACGGTCAACGGGAACGCGACGTTCTCGGCGACGCTCATGTGCGGGAACAGCGCGTAGTGCTGGAACACCATGCCGATCTGCCGCTTGTGCGGCGGGAGTCGGCCGATCGCGCGTCCCTCGAGCAGGATCTCTCCCTCGGTCGGCGTCTCGAAGCCCGCGAGCATCATGAGCGTCGTCGTCTTGCCCGAGCCCGACGGGCCGAGCAGCGTCAGGAACTCGCCGCGGACGATGTCGAGGTCGAGGCGGTCGACGACACGGTTCGCGCCGTCGTACGTCTTGTGGACGCCGACGAAGCGGACGAGCGCGCCGTTCGCCGCGGCGGTGCGCTCAGACATGCTGGCCGCCGTCCAGGTGGATCTCGGCCCCGTTGAGGTACGACGCCTGCCGACTTGCGAGGAACCAGATCAGATCCGCGACCTCTTCGGGTCGACCGAGCCTGTGCATCGGAATCTGCCGGTCGACGATCACCTGCGTGCCCGGCGAGAGGATCGGAGTATCGATCTCCCCGGGAAGGATCGCGTTCACGCGAACGCCGCGCGGCCCCGCGTCGTGCGCCAGTTCGCGGGTGAGGGCCATGAGCGCCGCCTTCGACGTCGCATAGGCCGCACCCGCGAACGGATGCACGCGGGTCGCCGCGATCGACGCGACGTTGACGATGGAGCCGCCGGCGCGCTCGAGCTCCGCCATCAACGCCTGCGAGAAGCGGACGGCCGCCCAGAAGTTGACGTCGAAGACGTCGCGCCACAGTGCGAGGTCGGTCGCGAGCGAGTCCAGGCGCGATCCCCCTTCCGCCTTCGGCGACAACCCCGCGTTGTTGACGAGCGCGTCGAGGCGGCCGTCGGGCAGCAGCGCTCGAATGCGCCCGACCGCGTCGTCGATGGCGACGGTATCGCCGAGATCGACCTCGACATGGTTCGACTCGCCCTTCGGCCACGGGCACTCGTCGGGGAACGCCGTGCGCGCCGCGGTGATCACGTTCCAGCCACCGCGAAAGAAGCGCTGCACGGTCGCGTGCCCGATGCCGCGGCTCGCGCCGGTCAGGAGCAGCGTCGGCTTGCGTTCGCCCATCGCCGGCTGCGGCGCAAACGTCAGCCGACGAGCCCGCGCTCGCGCGCCGTCGCAAGGGTGTCGTCGAGTGCGCGGGAGGTGCTCGCGAGCAGCGAGTCGATCTCCGCTTCGGTGATCACGAGCGGCGGCGAGAACGCGATCACGTCGCCCGCCATGTTGCGGAGGATCGCGCCATGGTGCTGCGCGCGCTTGACGAGGTAGGCGCCGATGCCGGCCTTCGGGTCGAAGTTCGCGCGCGTGCCCTTGTCGCGGACGAGCTCGAGCGCGCCGATGAGCCCGATGCCGCGCGCCTCGCCGACGAGCGGGTGCTCGCCGAGGCGCCGCAACCCGACCTGCAGGCGCGGGCCGACCTTGCGGACGTGACCGACGATGTCGCGCTCTTCGTAGATGCGGAGCGTCTCGAGCGCCACTGCCGCGGGAACAGGGTGCGCGGAATAGGTGTAGCCGTGGCCGAACACGCCGAGCTTGTCGCTTTGCGCCAGCAGCGCATCGTAGATCGCCCGCGACACGAGCGTCGCCGACATGGGCAGGTACCCGGCGGTCAGCGCCTTTGCGCACGTCAGGATGTCGGGACGCAGATCGAAGGTCTGCGATCCGAACATGCTGCCGGTGCGGCCGAACCCGCAGATCACCTCGTCGACGACGAACAGCACGTCGTGCTTCTTCAGGACCTGCTGGATCTTCTCGAAGTAGGTCGCGGGCGGGACCATCACGCCGCCGGCTCCCATCACCGGCTCCGCGAAGAACGCGGCGACCGTTCCGGGGCCCTCGCGAACGATAAGCTCGTCGAGCTCGGTGGCGAGCCGCGAGGCGAAGGCCTCCTCGCTCTCGCCGGGCCGGCCGAAGCGATAGTGGTGCGGGCAGCCGGTGTGCAGGAAGCGGCCGCGCGGCAGGTCGAAGTCGCCATGCGCGAACGCAAGCCCGGTGACGCTCGCCGCGGCGACCGTCATCCCATGGTAGCCCTTGTGCCGCCCGATGATCTTCTTCTTCTCGGGCCGGCCGATCGCATTGTTGTAGTACCAGACCAGCTTGATCGCGGTGTCGTTCGCCTCGGAGCCCGAGTTGGCGAAGATGACGCGGGCGAGCCCGGGCGGCGCCATCGACACGAGCTTTTCCGCGAGCTCGGTCGCGATCGAGGGGACCTTGCCGGCGAACGCGTGGTAGAACGGCAGCTCCGTCATCTGCCGGTACGCGGCCTCCGCGAGCCGGCGCTCGGAGAAGCCGAGCGACGCGCACCACAAGCCGGCCATGCCCTCGAGGTAGCGATTGCCGTGCTCGTCGAAGACGTAGACGCCTTCGCCGCGCGCGATGACGAGGGGTCCCTCCGACTCGACCTGGCGCAGGTTCGTCGACGGATGGAGGTGATACGCGAGATCGCGCCGGGCGGCCGGGGTCAGTGTCGCAGTGTCGTTCATGGGAGTGTCCTTGTGGAGGCTACGCGGATTTGAGGTGCCACGCCTTCGGCCGCGTGAACGTCTGGATTCCGTAGGTCGACAGCGTGAGGCCGATTCCCGAGTGCTTGACGCCGGACCACGGCAGGCGCGGGCTCACCCGGTCGCAGCAGTTCCAATAGACCGTGCCCGCGTTCACGCGCTCCAGGATCCGCTTCGCGCGCCGCTCGTCCGCCGAGTAGACGCCCGCGGTGAGGCCGTAGTCGGTGTCGTTCATGAGATCGATCGCGGCCGCGTCGTCGGCGACGGCCTCGATGCCGATGATCGGCCCGAAGCTCTCGTCGCGCATCACGGCCATCGAGTGGTCGACTTCGGTCAGCACCGTCGGCTCGAACCAGTTGCCCTTGCGCTTGACGCCGGCGCCGCCGAGCGCGACCCTGGCCCCCTTCTTCTTCGCGTCCGCGACCTGCTTCCGGAGCACGTCGAGCTGCGGGCGGCGGGTAATCGCGCCGATGTAGGTCGACTCGTCCATCGGATCGCCGAGCTTGTACCCGCGCACCTCCGCGACGAACGCGTGGACGAAGGCGTCGTGGATCGCCTCGTGGACGTAGATGCGCTCGACCGAGCAGCAGGATTGGCCGGTGTTGTAGAACGCGCCGTCGGCGACCGCCGCCGCCGCCGCGGCGACGTCGACGTCGTCGCAGACGTAGATCGGGTCCTTGCCGCCGAGCTCGAGCTGGACCTTGATCATCCGTCGGCCCGCGGCGGCCGCGATCTTGGCGCCGGTCGCGTACGAGCCGGTGAAGAACACGCCGTCGACCGCCTGCCGCAGGAGCGCCGCGCCGGTGGCGCCGTCGCCGATCACCGGGACGAACACGTCGCGCGGCACACCCGCCTCGTGCAGCATCTCCGCGATGTGGAGGCCGGTCAAGGTCGCGTACTCGGACGGCTTGTAGAGGACGGCGTTGCCGGCGACGAGCGCCGGGACGAAGACGTTGCTGCCGACGAAGTAGGGATAGTTCCACGCCGAGATGTTGGCGACGACGCCGAGCGGCTCGTGCGTGATCCGCTCCTCGAGCTTCTGGCCGGCGTTCGCGTACACCTTCTCGTCGCGGAGCGCCCTGGCCGACGCCTCGAGGAAGAAATCGAGCCGGACGAGGAGGCCGTTGAGCTCGTTGCGCGACTGTCGGATCGGCTTGCCGACCTCGTGCGTCAGCGTTCGCGCGAGCGTCTCCTGCATTGCGACGATCCGCTCGCGAAATGCAGCCATCGCCGCGAGGCGCGCACGCAGCGGCGTGCGCGCCCATTTCGGCTGCGCGGACCGCGCGAGCTCGTACTTGCGGCGCACCGCCGCGGCGTTGTCCGCCGTGACTTCGGTGATGACGGTGCCGTCGGCGGGGTTGACGATCTTCATGGAATGCCTACAGCGCGAACGCCGCCGCCTTGTGCTGCGCGGCGGCCGCGAGGAATTCGTCGAGAATCGGCGTGTCGTCGACGAACGAGGGATCGTCCGGGGCGTGGAATTCCGGATGCCACTGCACGGCGAACACGTGGCTCGGGCCGGCGAGGCGGATCGCCTCGGCGATGCGGTCGGGTTCCGACCACGCTTCGACGACCAGGTCGCGGCCCAGGTCCTTGATCGCCTGGTGGTGGATCGAGTTGGTCTTGATGGTCGAGAGGCCCGGGTAGAGCCGCGCGAGCGCCGTGCCGGCGACGAACGAAGTCGCGTGACAGTTCTCCTCGTAGATCGCCCAGTTCCGGTGGTTGAGCGCGCCCGGCACCTGGCTGCCCAGATCCTGCCACAGGGTTCCGCCCTGCGCGACGTTGATGACCTGCGCGCCGCGGCAGATGCCGAGCACAGGCTTGCGCTCCGCCATGAAGGCGCGCAGGAGCGCGATCTCGTAGTCGTCGCGGACCCGGTCGCCGTTCCACTCGGGCTTCAACGCCTTTTCGCCGTAGGACTCGGGGCAGACGTCGGCGCCCCCCATCAGCACGAGACCGTCGAGCTCGCCGGCGTACGCGTCGACGGTCGTCCTGCTGCCCGCGCGCCTGGTCCGGCCGTCGGGCGAGGGGACCATGAACGCGAGGACGTCGCGCTGCATGAGCCAGTGCGCGACGTTCTGCTCGATGTACTGGAGCGTCATCCCTTTGAAGACCGGCCGCTCCCGGTCCTCGTGGAAGAAGCACGCGGAGATGCCGATCTTCAGCATGGCACCGGTCAAAGGGCCGCGGCGAACAGCGCCTCGAAGTCCGCGCGCGTGCAGGGGCGGGGATTCGTCCTGTGGCAGGTGTCGTTGATGGCGACGTCGACCAGCGCGGGGACGTCCGACTTCGTGACCGGCCGTTTCGCCGCGAGCGCGCCGAGCGTCGCCGGAATGCCCAGATCCGCCTTCATCCGGGAGAGCCAATCCACGAATGCCGACGCGGCAGCGGTCTCCGTCATCGCGCCCGCGCCCGGAACCCCGGCGACGCGCGCGAGCTCGGCCATCTTCGCCGCCGCAGCCGGCGCGTTGAAGCGCATCACGTGGTCGATCATGATGCCGTTCGC
>DASQBO010000354.1:0-4687 GCA_035635175.1 Casimicrobiaceae bacterium
TCGCGGCACGCGCGCACGCAGCGCGTGCACTGGATGCAGGCGTCGAGATTGACCGCCATCGCCGGATGCGAGAGATCGGCGGCGGGTTGCGCGCGCGAGACGAACCTGGGCTTGTCGATGCCGAGCTTCCGCTGCCACTGCGCAAGCTCGGAGTCGGGCTTGTAGACCTTCGCCGGCACGTCGGAGGCGAGCAACTCGACGACGAGCTTCTGCGCGTGGACGGCCCGCGCGCTGTCGGTGCGCACGTCCATGCCCGGCGCGGGCGCCCGGCAGCACGACGGCGCGAGCACGCGCTCGCCCTTGATCTCGACCATGCAGGAGCGGCAGTTGCCGTCCGGCCGCATCCCGGGCTTGTAGCAGAGCCGCGGAATGTCGACGCCCACCCGGTCCGCGACCTGGATCAGCGTTTCGCCCGGCAGCGCCGAAGTCGGCGCGCCGTTGAGCGTGAACTCGATCACGCCGGCGGGAGCGTTCATGCGGCCTCCGGTTGGACGCTCATGCGGCCTCCGCACGGACATAGGGTATCGAGATGCCAAATCGTCGGCCGCCCTCAATCGTTCGTGGACGCGCCCTTCGGGCCTTGGCTTCGCCCCGCTCTCTCATTCGACTTCCTGCGGAAAATACCTGATGACGCACGCGATCGGGTTCGGCGCCGCCTGCCCGAGCCCGCAGATCGACGCGTCGGCCATCGCCTGCGACAGCTCGGAGAGGAGCGCCTTGTCCCACTTCGGCTGCGCGAGGAGGCCGGCGGCCTTCTCGGTCCCGACGCGGCACGGCGTGCACTGGCCGCACGATTCGTCGGCGAAGAACTGCATGAGATTCCGCGCCGCGTCGCGCGCGCGGTCGTGCTGCGACAGCACGATGATCGCCGCCGAGCCGATGAAGCAGCCGTGGGGCTGCAACGTGTCGAAGTCGAGCGGCAGATCCCCCATCGAGGCGGGCAGGATGCCGCCCGACGCGCCGCCAGGCAGATAGGCGTAGAACGTGTGGCCGGGGAGCATCCCGCCGCAGTGCTCGTCGATCAGCTCGCGCACGCTGATCCCGGCCGGCGCCACGTGCACGCCGGGCTTCGCGACGCGGCCCGACACCGAGAACGAGCGCAGCCCCTTGCGGCCGCGGCGGCCGTGGCCCGCGAACCACGCTCCGCCCTTTTCCAGGATGTCGCGCACCCAGTGCAGCGACTCCATGTTGTGCTCGAGCGTCGGCCGCCCGAAGAGGCCGACCTGCGCGACGTACGGCGGCCGCAGCCGGGGCATCCCGCGCTTGCCCTCGATCGACTCGATCATCGCGGACTCCTCGCCGCAGATGTACGCGCCGGCGCCGCGGCGCAGGTGCAGCCGCGGCAGCTTGCCGGGCGGATCCTTCTGCAGCGCCGCGATCTCGCGGGCGAGGATCGCGCGGCACGCCGCGTACTCGTCGCGCAGATAGATGTAGACGTCGTCGATGCCGACCGCCCACGCCGCGATCAGCGCGCCCTCGAGGAAGCGGTGGGGATCGCGCTCGAGGTAGTGGCGGTCCTTGAACGTGCCGGGCTCGCCCTCGTCGATGTTGATCGCCATGAGGCGCGGCGCGGGCTCCGCGCGGACGATCTTCCACTTGCGCCCCACCGGAAAGCCGGCGCCGCCCAAGCCCCGCAGCGCGGACGACTCGAGCTCGGCGATCACGGCGTCGACGCTGCGCGCGCCGTCGACGCAACTCCGCCACGTGGCGTAGCCGCCGTCGGCGCGATACTTCGCGTAGTCGACGCAGGCGGGCACCGGGGCTTCCGTCGCGCACGCGGCAATCGCGCGCTCGACCGTCGCGACCGTCGCGGCGTCGATCGGATTGCGGCCGACGACCGCCGCCGGCGCGTGCTGGCAGCGTCCGATGCACGGCGCGCCGACGACGCGCACGCCGTCGCCGCAGCGCGCCTTGAGCTCGTCGAGGAGCGCGTGGCCGCCCGCCATCGCGCAGGACAAGGTCTCGCACACGCGGACGGTGATCGGCGGCGGCGGCGCCTCGCCCTCCTTCACGACGTCGAAGTGGTGGTAGAACGTCGCGACCTCGTAGACCTCCGTCAGCGCGAGCCTCATCTCCTGCGCGAGCGCGACCAGGTGCGCCGCCGCGAGGTGGCCCCGTGCGTCCTGGATCCGGTGCAGGTGCTCGACCAGGAGGTCGCGCCGCCGGGGCTCGTCCCCGAGCAGCGCGCGCACCTCGGCCAGCGCCTGCGGGTCGACCGCGCGGCCCTTCGGCTGCCCGCGCGGGCCGCGCCGGCGCGACAGTGCGGAAACGTCGATCGTCGCGCGCTCGTTCATGGCGTCCGGCCGTTCATTCCAGGAAGTCGCAGTGCTTCTCGACGTGCGCGGCGAGGTCGAGCGAGTGCTGCCGGACGAGGCGCTCCGCGAGCTCCGTGTCGCGGCGCTCGAGCGCCTCGATGATCTTCATGTGGTCGACGATCGAGCGCGCGGCGCGGTCGCTCTGCGAGATCGTCATCTTGCGGATCGCGCGGACGTGGACGAACAGGTTTTCGAGCGTCTTGCCCATGAGGTGCGACCCCGACAGCCCGATGATCGCCTGGTGGAACGCGATGTTCGCCTCCGAGTACTCGTCGATGTGCTCGGCCGGCGTCGTCGTGCGGAACTCGTCGAACATCCGGCGCAGCGCGGCGATGTCCTCGTCGGTCGCGTTCAGCGTCGCGAGCCGCGCAGCCATGCTCTCGATGGCCGCCCACATCTCGATCATCTCGACGATCTGCTTCTTCGTCTTGCGGACGATGAACACGCCCCGCCGCGGCTCGGTGCGCAGGAAGCCCTCCTGCTCGAGCAGAGTCATCGCCTCGCGTATCGGCGTGCGCGACACGCCGAGCGCGTCGGCGAGCTGCCGCTCGTCCAGGCGGATCTCGGCGGTCTGGCCGTAGATGTCGGCCTCCTGGATCGCCTGCTTCAGCGCGGCGTAGGCCTGGTCCCGGAAGCTCGCGCTGGCGGTCAGCTTGCGCAGCGTCAGCGGGACGCCCACGGAGTCGACTGCGGTCGCGCTCGCCATCCTCACCCCCCTCGCCGCGACGGTCCCGGGCACCGGAGCGCGCACCGCCGGCCGCGCGCGGACCCGTCAACCAAGTCGCTGATATTTCGCACAAAAATTTCCGTTGACCTCCCATGATATACCAAATACATTATGCGAAATATCTTCGGGCGCGGGGGTCTTCGGAACCGGCCCGATTCGTTTTCGGGGGTTCGATTCCCGCAAGCGCCGGCGGTGCCGGCATCCAACCTGGCCAACCGCGGCGCGCGAGTCGCAAGGCGCTCGCCGCCCCGCCTTCGCGAAGCATCCACGCCGAGGAGCACGCCATGCACGAAACCGTCACGAAGCCCGCGAAGCCCGTCCCGACGACCGCCGAGGACACGACGAAGATCGCCGGCAGCGCCGAGAGCCGGAGCCCGTCGCCGGAGATCGACGGCTTCCAGCTCGTGATCGATGCCCTCAAGCTCAACGGCATCGACACGATCTTCGGTCTCCCCGGCATCCCGATCACCGACCTCGCGCGCAGGATGCAGGCGGACGGAATGCGGGTGATCTCCTTCCGGCACGAGCAGAACGCCGGCTACGCCGCGTCGATCGCCGGCTTCATGACGCAGAAGCCCGGCATCTGCCTCACGGTGTCCGCCCCGGGCTTTCTCAACGGCCTGACGGCGCTCGCCAACGCCACCACCAACTGCTTTCCGATGATCCTGATCAGCGGCTCGAGCGAGCGCGAGATCGTCGACCTGCAGCAGGGCGACTACGAGGAGATGGACCAGCTCGCCATCGCGCGGCCGCACGCCAAGGCGGCGTTCCGCGTCCTGCACGCCGAGGACATCGGCGTGGGCATCGCGCGCGCGATCCGCGCCGCGCTCTCCGGCCGTCCGGGCGGCGTCTATCTCGACCTGCCGGCCAAGCTCTTCCCGCAGGCGATCGACGCCGAGGCCGGAAGGAAGTCGCTAATCGAGGTCGTCGATCCGGCGCCTCGCCAGATCCCGGCGCCCGACGCCGTGCAGCGCGCGCTCAGTCTGTTGAGGAGCGCCAAGCGCCCGCTGATCATCCTCGGCAAGGGCGCGGCGTACGCGCAGGCCGACGCGGACATTCGCGCGCTCGTGGAAAGGACGGGCATTCCCTACCTGCCCATGGCGATGGCCAAGGGCCTCCTGCCGGACACGCACGAGCAGTCGGCAGCCCCGGCGCGCTCCTACGTGCTGCCGGAGGCCGACGTCGTGGTGATGATCGGCGCGCGTCTCAACTGGCTGCTCTCGCACGGCAAGGGCAAGACGTGGGGCGGCGCGAATCCCAAGGCGTGGGGCGGCCAGAAGTTCGTGCAGATCGACATCTCGCCGCAGGAGGCGGACAGCAACGTCCGCATCGATGCGCCGGTCGTCGGCGACATCGGCTCGTGCGTCGCGGCGATGCTCGCCGGTCTCGGGTCGAACTGGCCGAAGCCGCCCGCGGAGTGGCTCGACGCGATTCGCGAGCGCAAGACGAAGAACGTCGCGAAGATGGGCGAAGCGCTGGCGAAGAACCCGACGCCGATGAACTACCACAGCGCGCTCAACGTCGTGCGCGACATCGTCAAGGCGAATCCGGACGCCATCCTCGTCAACGAGGGCGCGAACGCGCTCGACCACACGCGCAGCATCGTCGACATGTACAAGCCGCGCAAGCGGGTCGACGTCGGCAC
>DASQBO010000355.1:0-3008 GCA_035635175.1 Casimicrobiaceae bacterium
GTCGTCGATCTTCGCGATCCCGTCGCGGAGCCCGCACTGGATCAGGCAGTCCCACTTGAGCGAGCAGCGCGCCTTCTTGCGCGCGGCCCCCGCGAGCTTGGGCAGGTAGCGCAGGTACGTCTCGAGCCACGGCGTGCGCACCGCGCGCGCGGGCAGGCCCGCGACGCTCATGAACTCGACGATGTCCTCGGGCTTCGCGCCGGCCAGGATGCGCTTGAACGCTATGTCCGCATCGCCTTCCTCGGTGACCGCGAACGCCGTGCCGAGCTGCACGGCGGCGGCGCCGAGCGCGATCAGTTCGCGGATCCGCCCGTGCGAGTTGATGCCGCCCGCCGGAATCAGCGGAATCGCGTCGGCCGCGATCCCCTCGGCGCGGAAGAACGCGTGGACGTCGGGAAGCACGCGCTCGAAGTCGAAGCGCGGATCGGCGAGGTCGTCGATCTTCGCGGCGCCCAGGTGCCCGCCCGCGTAGCGGGGGTGCTCGATCACGATCGCGTCGGGCACGCGGCCCTTGCGCGCCCACTTCTTGATGACGAGCTGGATGCCGCGCGCGTCCGACAGCAGCGGAATCAGCGCGACGTCGGGATGGTCGGCGGCGAGATCGGGCAGATCGAGCGGCAGGCCCGCACCCATCACGATCGCGTCGACGCCGCTCGCGCAGGCCTGGCGCACCGCCGACGCATAGTCGCTCACCGCGCGCATGATGTTGACGGCCACCATGCCGCGCCCGCCCGCGAGCGCCTTCGCGGCGCGGATCTCGCGGTCGAGCGCCGTCATGTTCGCCGCCGTCACCGCCGCCCTGTCGGCGCGGGCGCTCGCGACCATCAGGTCCGGGTGGTGACGACGCAGGTCGATGCTCGCGATCGTGCCGACGGCGCCGAGCCCGGCGACCGTGCCGGCGAGCCGATGCGCCGAGATGCCCACACCCATCCCGCCCTGCACGATCGGCAGCGTGCGTCGCCCGCGGATCACGAGCGGCGGAAGATCGTGCGCCCCTGCGGGCGGCGCGGCAGCGGTGTCGGTCAAGAGGTCGGCGTGCGTGCGGCGTTTTGCCACGTTCGATCCCGCGAGGGTAGTCCTCGCCGCTGCCGGCGTCCTTGACAGGAGTCAACCGTAATCCGGATGGGATCCCCGCCCCATGCCGTGCTAATATCTTGATTTGACAGGATTCCGCCATCCGGCGGCGCTTCCGCGATGCCCCCTGCTCCGCCCCGGCACTTCCTCCAGCTCCGCGACTTCACGCTGGACGAGTACGACCACCTGTTCGCGCGCACGCGCTGGATCAAGGATCGGTTCAAGCGCTACGAGCTCTACCAGCCCCTGCGCGATCGCACGCTCGCGATGGTGTTCGAGAAGGCCTCCACGCGCACGCGCGTGTCGTTCGAGGCGGGGATGAACCAGCTCGGGGGCATCGCGATCAACCTGAACCGCGGCGACACGCAGCTCTCCCGCGGCGAGCCGATCGAGGACGTCGCGCGCGTGATCTCGCGGATGGTCGACGTCGTGATGATCCGCACGTTCGAGCAGGCGATCATCGAGCGCTTCGCCGCGCACTCCCGCGTCCCGGTGATCAACGGCCTCACCAACGAGTACCACCCCTGCCAGATCCTCGCCGACGTCTACACGTACGTCGAGCACCGCGGCTCGATCGCGGGGCGCACCGTCGCGTGGATCGGCGACGCCAACAACATGTGCTACACGTGGCTGCAGGCGGCGGCGCTGCTGGGGTTCGAGGTCCGCGTCGCCGCGCCGGCCGGCTACGCGGTCGACCGCACGCGCGTCGCGCCGGCGGAGCTCGCGCACTTCGTCGCGTGCGACGATCCGCACGACGCCTGCCGCGGCGCCGACCTCGTGACCACCGACGTCTGGACGAGCATGGGCTTCGAGGCCGAGAACGAGGCCCGCAGGCGCGCGTTCGCCGACTGGTGCGTCGACGCGGCGATGATGCGGCAGGCGAAGCCCGACGCCCTGTTCATGCATTGCCTGCCGGCGCACCGCGGCGAGGAGGTCGCCGCCGAGGTGATCGACGGACCGCAGAGCGTCGTGTGGGACGAGGCGGAGAACAGGATGCACGCGCAGAAGGCGCTCCTCGAGTATCTCGTCTGCGGACGCGTGAATCCGTGACGGAGGAACAGCGATGATCGATCACCTGGGACTTGCCGTGAGCAATCTGGCGAGGAGCCGGGCGTTCTACGAGGCGGCGCTCGCGCCGCTCGGCTACGCGCCCATCCTCGTGTTCGACGGAGCGGTGGGTTTCGGCGTTCCGCCCAAGCCCGACTTCTGGCTTTCCGAAGGCGACTCGGGCATGCCGGCCCTGCACGTCGCCTTCCGCGCGGAGACGCGCGCCCTGGTCGACGCCTTCCATCGCGCGGCGCTCGCGGCGGGCGGCCGCGACAACGGTGCTCCCGGCTTGCGGGCGCACTATCACCCCAATTACTACGGCGCGTTCGTGCTCGATCCGGACGGTCACAACATCGAGGCGGTGTGTCATGCGGCTGCTTAGTCTCGCATTCGCGATCTTCGCCGCTGCGTTCGGCACCCTCGGGCACGCGCAGGCGTGGCCCGACAAGCCGATCAGGTTCGTCGTCGCCGCCGGACCCGGCAGCTCGCTCGACACGCTCGCGCGCGTCATCGGCGACAAGCTCAAGGATCGGCTCGGCCAACCGATCGTCGTCGAGAACAAGCCGGCGGCGGGCGGCACCGTCGCGACGGCCGAGGTCGCGAAGGCCGCGCCCGACGGCTACACGATGCTGCTCGGCTTCAACGGACCGCTCGCGTTCGGGCCGCTTCTCCAGAAGCTGTCCTACGACGTCCGGAAGGACCTCGCGCCGGTGATCATCACGACCAGCCAGCCCAACGTGCTGGCCGTCAACGCGGCGCTGCCCGTGAAGTCGCTCGCGGAGCTCGTCGCGTACGCGAAGGCCAATCCCGGCAAGCTCAACTACGCGTCGGTCGGCAACGGCAGCTCGTCGCACCTCAACATGGAGCTCCTCAAGTCGATCGCCGGC
>DASQBO010000356.1:0-4149 GCA_035635175.1 Casimicrobiaceae bacterium
AGCTGCGGATCGGCAACCGAAAGATGCCCGTCGGCGGTCGCGCTGCCGAGGACCGCGAACGGGCAGCGCTCGCGCGCGCAGATCCGCTCGAAGGTGCCGAGGCTCTCGGGCGCGATCGCGAGCACGTAACGCTCCTGCGCCTCGTTGCACCAGATCTCGCGCGGGGCCATCCCCGGCTCCTCCGACGGCACCGCGCGGAGGTCGAAGCGCGCGCCCACGCCGCCGCCGTGAACCAGCTCGGGGAACGCGTTGGACAGCCCCCCTGCGCCGACGTCGTGGATCGACAGGATCGGGTTCGCCGCGCCCTGCTGCCAGCAGCGATCGATCACCTCCTGCGCGCGGCGCTGGATCTCGGCGTTCCCCCGCTGCACCGAATCGAAGTCGAGATCGGCGGCGTTCGCGCCGGTCGCCATCGACGACGCCGCTCCCCCGCCCATTCCGATCAGCATCCCGGGCCCCCCGAGCTGGATCAGGAGCGCGCCGACGGGGATCGGCGCCTTGTGCGCGTGCGCGGCGGCGATGTTGCCGATGCCGCCGGCGATCATGATCGGCTTGTGGTAGCCGCGCGCTTCGCCCGCCACGATCTGCTCGAACGTGCGGAAGTAGCCCAGGACGTTGGGCCGGCCGAACTCGTTGTTGAACGACGCGCCGCCGATCGGGCCTTCGAGCATGATCGACAGCGCCGAGGCGATCCGGTCGGGCTTGCCGTACGCCGATTCCCACGGCTGCGGCAGCGAGGGAATCCGCAGGTCGGAGACCGTGAAGCCGGTGAGCCCTGCCTTCGGCTTCGCGCCGATCCCCGTCGCGCCCTCGTCGCGGATCTCGCCGCCCGAGCCGGTGGCCGCGCCCGGGAACGGCGCGATCGCGGTCGGATGGTTGTGCGTCTCGACCTTCATCAGGATGTGAGTCGGCTCGTCGTGCCCGCCGTAGCGGCCGTCGCCGCTCGGGTAGAACCGGCGCACCGTCGCGCCTTCGATCACCGCAGCGTTGTCGGCATAGGCGACGACGGTGCCGGCCGGATGCGCCGCGTGGGTGTGGCGGATCATCCCGAACAGGCTCGTGTCCTGCGGCACGCCGTCGACGATCCAGTCGGCGTTGAAGATCTTGTGCCGGCAGTGCTCTGAGTTCGCCTGCGCGAACATCGTGAGCTCGACGTCGGTCGGATCGCGTCCCGCGCGGCGGAAATTCGCCTCGAGGTAGTCGATCTCGTCCGGGGCGAGCGCGAGGCCGAGCTCGGCG
Organism: Casimicrobiaceae bacterium; assembly: GCA_035635175.1. Lineage (GTDB taxonomy): Bacteria > Pseudomonadota > Gammaproteobacteria > Burkholderiales > Casimicrobiaceae > CAIWHR01. The sequence continues at coordinate 1,240 of DASQBO010000356.1, forward strand.
TTGGCGCGCTCGATCGCCGCGCGGCCTTCGGCCAGCAGCGGTATCGCGGCCAGCGGCTTCGGCGCGACGTGCTCGAAGAGCACCGACGCGCGGCCGAGCGACTCGAGCACGGCTTCGGTCATCCGGTCGTGCAGGAGCGGCAGGAGCGCGTCGCGGTCGGCGTCGTCGAGCGCCCCGTGCCGCGCCACGACCCGGTAGCCGACGCCGCGCTCGATCCGCCTGACCGCGGCGAGACCGCAGTTGCGCGCGATGTCGGTCGCCTTGGACGACCACGGAGAGATCGTTCCCGGCCGCGGCACGACGAGGAAGAAGGCGCCGTCGTCCGCGGCCGCGTCGTCCTGCGGGCCGTAGGTCAGGAGCCGCTCGAGCGTCGCGCGCTCGGCCGGCGCAAGCTCACGCGCAAGCTCGACGAAGTGCCAGAAGGTCGCGGCGATGCCGCCGACCGAGTGCCCGGGGCGGAGCGCCGCGAAGGCGGATTGGAGCTTGTCGACGCGAAACGGCGAAAGCGCGCGGCGCCCGCGCAGCGTGAGGAGCTGAGACATGCCCGGCGGGGGGTCGTAAAGGGCGATTATACGCGCGTGGTCGCGCACGCTCCCTCGACCCCGGGTTGACATCGCGCGAGCGCGCGGATTGCGTTCCCGCGCGACGGGGAATGGCGGCGCGCGTCCCGCTGTTCTCTGTTCCGGAAGGCACGAAGCACTGGAGGCTGCCATGCGCTGGATCGCGCGGACGTCGAGATGGATCGCGGTATTGGCATTCGGGTGGATGGTGGGCACCATCCCTGCGTGCGGGACGATGGGGGGCGGCGGAATGAAATACTTCATCGACGCGCCCACCGCCGCGAGCGACGCGTAGGCCGCGCTGCGGCCGACGCGCGCGCGGCCCGAGACCGACGTCCTGGTACAGGTCGGACCTATTTCCCGGACCGCGGACGACGCTCCTTCACGGCTCCAACGCCCTTCCCGAACTCGATTCCGGTGAAATAGCGGCGGAGCGGACACGCCATCGGGTCCGCGCACGCGTGCTCGCGCGCGCACTGCCGGTGCGTCTGGTCGAGCAGGACGTACTGCCGGCAGGCCTCGCAGAATTCGAACGGGGAATCGAACATCTTCCCCTCCTCGGCGGCGCCACCCGATCTCCAGTCGCATCGGCGGCCGATGCAGCGGTCCGGTAGCGGCGATCGGGGCGCGACTCCAGTGTAGCCCCGCACAGCGATTTGCGACAGCCGCCTGTTCAGGCCCGACGCGACGCCTCAGCCCTTGCCGAACACGTCGTTGCCCTGCTGCGCGACGCGGACGAACGTCGTGCGCTTGGAGAGTTCGCGCAACCGCCGCGCGCCGACGTACGTGCACGCCGAGCGCACGCCGCCCAGGATTTCCTGGATCGTGTCGGCGACGGGCCCGCGGAAAGGCACGAGCACCTCGATGCCCTCGGCCGCTCGGTACTTCGCGACGCCGCCGGCATAGCGCTCCATCGCGGTCTTGCTGCTCATCCCGTAGAAGCGCTGGTACTTCTGGCCGTCGCGCTCGACGGTCTCGCCGCCCGACTCCTCGTGCCCGGCGAACATGCCGCCCAGCATGACGAAATCCGCGCCGCCGCCGAACGCCTTCGCGATGTCGCCCACCGTCGCGCATCCGCCGTCGGCGCAGATGTGGCCCTCGAGCCCGTGCGCCGCGTCCGCGCATTCGATGATCGCCGAGAGCTGCGGGTAGCCGACGCCGGTCACCTTGCGCGTCGTGCAGACCGAGCCCGGGCCGATCCCGACCTTGACGATGTCGGCGCCGGACAGGATGAGCTCCTCCGTCATCTCGCCGGTCACGACGTTGCCGGCCATGATCACGAGATGCGGATGGCGGTCGCGGATCTTCTTGACGAAGCGGACAAAGCTCTCGGTGTACCCGTTGGCGACGTCGATGCAGACGTAGCGCACCGCGGGCTCGGCGCCGGCGCCCGCCTCCATCACCTGCTCGAACCTGTCCTCGTCGGCGCGCGCGATGCCCATCGAGTAGAACGCCGCGCTCTTGCGCTCGAGCGACGCGAAGAACGCCGCGGCGTCGTCCACCGCGTAGTGCTTGTGCAGCGCGGTCGACAGCCTGAACCCGTCGAGCGCGCGCGCCATCTCGAAGGTTCCCGTCGTGTCCATGTTCGACGCGACGATCGGGATGCCGTGATATTTCGTGCCGGTGTGCCGGAACGTGAACTCGCGCGAGATGTCGACGTCGGACCGCGTGCCGAGCGTCGAGCGCTTCGGCCGGATGAGCACGTCCCGGAAGTCGAGCTTGACGTCGTCCTCGATCCGCATCCGCCGCTCCCGCGCTAGCCGTTCCGGTAGTGCAGGCCGGCGACGCCCTTCTCGCCGGTCGCGTTGTCGACGAGCACCGGATTGATGTGCGCGACGAGGAACCAGCTGACGGTGAACTCGAGGCTCGCGTAGCGCGTCTCGCCGGCCGCGAGCGTCACCGTGAACCTGCGGTCCGGCTCGTCGACGGTCGCGACCTCGTAGGGGCCGGGCTTGCGGTCGACGCAGAACCACGCATTGGGTATCGCCTTGCCGACGACCGTTCCGCCGACCGTGACCTCGGGCTGCACCGACAGCGCGTGCCAGGTCTCGCGATAGAAGCAGATCCGCGCGTCCCCGGGCGCCAGCGGCGGCGGCCCCGCGGGCTCCTCCGCCGCCGCGCCCGGCGCGACGATCGCCAGCGCCGCCACCGCGATCCACCGTGCTGCCGTTCCCTTCATCGCTGCCTCTCGGTCGTCGCAACGACGCGCATGTTACCCGAAGCTCGTCGCCGGCCTCCCGCCGCGCCGTCCGAGACCGCCAGCGCTTGCTCAGTGCGAAAGGATCTTCGCCAGGAACTGCTGTGCGCGCTCCGAGCGTGGCTTGCCGAAGAAGTCGTCCTTCGTCGCGTC
>DASQBO010000357.1:0-13648 GCA_035635175.1 Casimicrobiaceae bacterium
GGGGACCGACATGTCATATCGCTCGAATCGAATCGCCCTTTGCACGCTCGCGGCCGCGGCTGCGCTGGCGCTCGCCTCGCCCGCGCAAGCCAAGTTCATCGGCACGTCGTTCGATCCCCCGTTCTTCCTGGGATCCGCCACCTTCCTGCTGCCCGACGTCCCCTCTTGTCTGGGGCTCTCCGACGGCTTCCACTCGGTCAATGGCGGATCCGACCCTTGCACCGGCGTCGCGCTCCTGAGCGCCGCGGTGACCGTGACGGACGGCGCTGACGTTGCGCACCTGTCGCTGCCTCCGCCGACGCCGGGGCCCACCGACGTCAGCGGCATCGTCATCGACACCACCAAGCCGCAGCTCGTCGTCGGCGTCAACACCGCGATCATTCCGATCTTCACCCTCGACTGCACCGGCGCGCTGTGCGACTACGAGTTCGAGATTCAGTGGCAGTCCGGCTTGCCGGGCGACGTCCTCTCGAACTCGGTATTGCTGTACGCGACGTTCTGTCCCGAAGGGTGCTTTGGCGACCGCTTCCTGTTCGCCGACCCCGCGGTCGACGTCAAGTTCTTCCCGGCGCCGGAGCCGGGGTCGCTCGCGCTTCTCGCCGGCGCGCTCGGCGCGGGCTGGCTGGTGCGGCGACGCCGGTCCGCGGCCTGACGGCGCCCGCCGTTTCAGGATTGAAACGCCCGCCGCCGGCGGGCGTTTCTCATTCGGGACGCACGGGCGCGAATCAGGCGGTCAGCGCTTGTTCGTCGGCGAATGCGAGCGCGGCGTCGATCGCGTCGTCGAGCGCCCACGTCGCGCCGTCGGCCCAGGCCGCGTCGAAGGCTTCCTCGCCGAGCGCCGCGCGCGCAGCCTCGATGCTCGCGAGGCGACTGGGCTCGGCGCGATGGAGGCGGGGGATCGCGAGCCGCTCGCGGATCGCGACGGTGGCGGAGTGGGCGCGCGCCGCAAGGTCCGGCCGGGCCGACGTCTGCATCAGGGCTGCGAAATCCTCGAGGCAGTCGAGCGCTTCCGAGCTCATCTGCGACACCTCGAACGTGCGCAGCGCATCGGCAAACCGCGCGCGCGCCGATGCCGGGTCGCCGGCCAGAACGTCGGCCTTGCCGAGGCACCAGAGGGCGATCGCCTCGTTGCGCTTGTCCTCGGCGCCGCGGCAGATCTCGAGCGATCGCGTGAACCGTGCGCGCGCGCCGGGGAGATCGCGGGCTGCGAGCGCGAGCTCGCCGAGGTTCCGCTCGCATTCCCCTTCGAGCTCGGCGTGCCTTATGTTCCGCGCTAGGCCCAGGCACTCCAGGAAGAGCTTGCTCGCCGCGGCGTCGTCGTCCTGCCGCACGGCGATCTCGCCGAGGTTGAGGAGCCCGACGGCCTCGCCGAGGGCGTTCCCCTGCGCGCGGAACAGCGCGATCGCTTCTTCCTCCGCGGCACGCGCCCGCGCGACCTCGCCCAGCCGAAGGTGCAGCGTCGACAGCGTCGAGAGCGTGGCTGCGGTGTCGTTCGGCGCACCGAGCGAGCGTCGGATCGCGAGGCACTCGTCCAGCATCTTCATCGCCTCGCCATAGTCGCCCTGGTTCGTCGCGAACACCCCGGCAAGGTAGAGGGCGTGGCCGCGCGCGACGTTCGGCTCGCGGAGGGACGGCAGCGCGAGGGCAGCGCGCACGTTGTTGCGCGCTTCCGTCGAATACCCGCGCAGGATCCGGAACGTCATCAGCGCGACCTCGAGCTTGACCGCGAGCACCGGGTCGACCCCGCCCGCGAGCGCGAGCGCGATGGCAGCGCGGAGGTTGTCGAGCTCGACCTCGAGCCGCCGCGTCCACTCCGCGTGCTCGGGGCCCTCGAGCCGCGGCCGCGCGGTCTTCGCGAGCGCGAAGTAGTACTCGCAGTGGCGCGCCGCGGTCGCGGCGACGTCGTCGCGCTCCCGGAGGCGCTCGCTCGCGAACTCGCGGATCGTCTCCTGCAGGTCCGAGCGGGAGCGCTTGGTGAGGTGCTCGTGCGCGAACTCCTTGATCGTCTCGAGCAGGCCGTAGCGCGAGGCGCGCCCCTCCTGCTCGACCATGATCAGCGACTTCTCGACGAGCGAGTTCACGAGATCGAGCACGTCCTCCGCGGCGATCGGATCCGCGCCGCACACCGCTTCGGCGGCCTGCAGGTCGAAGCCGCCGACGAACACGGAGAGCCGGTCGAGCACGATCTGCTCGTCCTCGCGCAGGAGATCGTAGGACCAGTTCACGAGCGCGCGCAGCGTCTGCTGCCGCTCGAGGGCAACGCGGCTGCCGCCCGTGAGGAGCTTGAAGCGGTCGTGCAGCCGCGCGTTGATGTCGGCGACCGACAGCGAGCGCAGCCGCGCCGCCGCGAGCTCGAGCGCGAGCGGGATGCCGTCGAGGCGTGCGCACAGCTCCGCCACACCCGGCACGTCCTCCTCGGTCACCGTGAAATTCGGTCTTTGCAGACGCGCGCGCTCGATGAAGAGCTGCCCCGCGTCCGAGCGCAGGAGCGCCTCGGCGCCGGCCTTGCGGTCCGGCACGCGCAGCGGCAGCACCGGGTACGTCTGCTCGCCCTGGATGTGCAGCGCCTCGCGGCTCGTGGCCAGGATGCGCACGCCGGGGATCCCCCGGAGCAGCGCGTCGGCGAGCCTCGCGCACGCGTCGACCAGGTGCTCGCAGTTGTCGAGGACGATGAGCAGCTTGTGCTCGCGCAAGTGCTCGCACAGGCTTTGCGTCACCGGTTTGCCGGCCTCCTCGCGGATCCCGAGCACGTGCCCGGTGGCGTTCGGGACGAGCGACGGATCGCGGATCGGCGCGAGGTCGACGAACCACACGCCGTCGGGGTAGCCGTCGAGCACGTCGGCGGCGATCTGCAGCGAGAGGCGCGTCTTGCCGAGGCCGCCCATGCCGAGGAGCGTCAGGAGTCGCGTGCCCTCGAGGAGACGTTTCGCCTCCGCGAGCTCGGCCTCGCGTCCGATGAACGACGTCGCCTGCTGGGGCAGGTTGTTGGGCGTGGCTTCGAGCGAGCGCAGCGCGGGGAAGTCCTGCCGCAGGTCGGGGTGGACGAGCTGGTAGACGTGCTCGCTCGTCGAGAGGTCGCGCAGCCGCACGGCGCCCAGGTCGCGCAGCGAGACTCCGTCCGGCAAGCGCTCGCGCGTGCAGTCGACGACGGCTTGCGAAACCAGGATCTGGCCGCCGTGCGCGGCCTTCATGATCCGCGCCGCGCGATTCACGGGGCTGCCGAAGAGATCCTCGTCGCGCCGCTCGACGAGCCCGGCGTGCAGGCCCGCACGAACGCGAAGCGCCACCGGCCCGGTCGTCGCGAGACCATCGAGCGAGCGCTGGAGAGCGACGGTGGCGGCAAGCGCGTCGGCGGGATCGGCGAAGGCCGCGTACATGCCGTCGCCGGTCATCTTGACGATGGTGCCGCGATGCGCCGACACCGCCGCGCGCGAGAGGCGATCGTGCTCGGCGAGCGCGACGGACATGTTCGCGCCCTCCTGCTCCCACAGGCGCGTGCTGCCCTCGATGTCGGTGAAGAGCAGCGTCGTCGGGTTGGGTGACTCGTGCACGCCGTCGATCTCCGTGGCGGGACGCCGTTCGCCGGTAACTCTACCGCTACCCGGGCGCCGCTGCCAACCCGAGGAGACCGCGAATATTCGTCGCCAGTCGCTCGGAATATGCGCCGTCCGGCGAGCGGCAGACTGCCGGGTGCGGTAGACTGGGCCGGCCCGCGCGACAGCGGTGCGTCACGGGAGGCGTTCTCATGTCGAAACTCTGGTTGCATGCCGTCGCGGCGGCGGTCCTCAGCCTGGCCGTCGAGGCGGGGGCGGCCGACATCGGCCAGATCAAGGTCGCCAAGGGCCAGGTGACGATCGAGCGCGGCGGACAGGTCGTGCCGGCGCAGGTCGGCGTTCGAGTGCAGGAGGGCGACGTCGTGAAGACCGGTTCCGACGGATCGGTCGGTATCACGATGGGCGACGATTCGCTGCTTTCCGCCGGCCCCGGCAGCGTGCTTGCACTCGATCGCTTCGCTTTCGATCCGGCGACGCAACGCGGACGCTTCGACACGTCGCTCAACAGGGGAACGCTCGCCGTCATGTCGGGACGCATCGCAAAGCAGTCGCCGGACGCGATGACCGTACGCACTCCGGCTGCCGTGCTCGGGGTTCGCGGCACGACCTTCGTCGTCAGCGCCGAATGACCAGGCGCGGCATCGCGACCCTCGCCACGCTTCTCTCACTGGCGTGCTGCGCCGGGTGCGCAAGCCGCGGCAGCGTCGTGCTGCTTCCGTCCGACGACGGCAAGCCCGCGGCGGTAACGGTGAAGCAGGGCGAAAGGGAGGTCGTACTGGACCAGCCTTATGCCGCGGCGCGGGTCACGGCGTTCGGGCCAAGCACCTATCGCTCGAGCGCGCAGGAGGTCGAAACCCAGTTCGGGCCCGCGCTCGCCTCGCGTCCGAGCCGGCCGACGAGCTTCACGCTTTACTTCATCGAAGGAAAGGACGAGTTCACCGACGAGTCGAAGCAGATCGTCGACAAGGTGCTGGCGGAGATCGCGGCGCGCCCGGTCCCCGACGTGCGTGTCGTGGGCCACACGGATGCGGTCGGCAGCGATCCCTCGAACGATGCGTTGGGTCTGCAGCGGGCCGAAGTCGTGCGTGCCGCGCTCGTGCGGCTGGGCGTCCCGCGTGTCGACATCGAGGTGGTGTCGCGGGGCAAGCGCGAGCCGGCGGTTCCCACGGCCGACGGCGTCGCCGAGCCGCGCAATCGCCGCGTCGAGATCATCGTTCGCTGATCACGCGCGGACCTAGGGAAGCTCTGCACAACCCGCGCGGTCGCGACGGGGCTCGGCGGGATGGGATGCGCGGCGCGCGGCGCAGCCAAGGCCGGGTGCCTTTGCAAGCCGCGCGACAATGCAGACCGCCCGCCAAGCCCCGTCCCTTCGGGCTGCTGCGAAATCCGGCGCCTGCTTCGCCTCGCTCCTCGGCTTCGTACCACGCGGTACGACCTTCGTCGCTCGTCTCGCATTCATCCGGATTTCGCCATGCAGCGCGGCCACGTGGGTTATGCAGAGCTTCCCTTGGGTCCGAGCCAGCGCAGCACCAGGATCGTGACGTCGTCGGCGGGCTCCGCGTCCGCCGCGAACGCGGCAACCTCCGTCGCAACGGCATCGACGACGCCTTGGGCGCTCGTACCTTCCGCCGCCAGCCGCCCCAGTACCGCCACGAGGCGCTCGCGGCCATAGGTTTCGCCGTCGGCGCGCCGTGCATCCACCACGCCGTCGGTGAGCACGCAGACGATTTCGCCGCGACGGAGCCTGCGGAGGGCGCCGCGATAGGCGAAGCGATCGACGGTGCACAGCGGCGGTCCGCCGCCGTCGGCCAGCTGCGCAAGTGCCGCCGGGGCCGCTCCCAGCACGTAGGGATTCTCGTGCCCGGCGTTGCAGTAGGCGAGCTGACCCTCGTCGAGGTCGAGCACGCCGGCGAACGTGGCGACGAACAGCATCGCGGGATTGTCGCGCGAGATCTCGTCGTTGACGGCGCGCATCCAGTCGCCGATCGCCGCGTCCGGCATGCGCAGCCGCGCGCTCTTGCACAGCGCCTTGCTCACCGCCATGAAGACGCTCGCCGACAGGCCCTTGCCCGCGACATCGCCGACCATGAAGAACAGACGCCCGGCGTCGAGCGGAAAGAAGTCGTAGAGATCGCCGCCCGTCTCGCGCGCGGGCGTCATCGACACGGCGACGTCGACGCGCGGGTCGCCACGCAGCGATTCGACGCGCGGCAGGAAGCCCTGCTGGATCCGTCGCGCCGCGTCGAGTTCGCCCGCCACGCGCGCGGCTTCCTCGCGCTGCCGCTGCACCGCCTGCTCGAGGCGTTTCCGCTGCTGCGCGGATTCCGCCAGCGTGAGCACGAGCAGAGCGACGTAAAGCAACACCAGCGCCAGCACCGGGGTGGCGGCATCGAGCACGAGCCGGCGCGCGGCGAAAAGCGTCATTCCCGTGACCAGCGGCAGGGCGATGCAGCCCGCGGCCACCGAGGCGCCATGCCCGGCGCGCAGCCGCGGCGTGACGACGATGAGCACGAGGCCGAGTGCGATGAACGATGCGAGCTCCGCGGGCATCGCCCAGCCCGGCCGCACGAGCCAGCTGTGCTCCTTGATGTTCTCGAGCAGCTGTGCCTGGATCTCGATGCCCGGCGTCGACGCGGAGACCGGAGTCGGGTGCGTGTCGCCCAGGGCGAGGCCGGAGATGCCCAGAAGAACCAATCGGTCCTCTATCCGCTCCTTGATCCGGCGCTTGTCGGAGGTGTCGTCGAGCACGTCGACCGCGGAGACGAACCGCGCCCGGTCGAGCGGCGCATAGTGGATCCGCAGCCAGCCGTCGCCTTCCGTTCGCGCGACGTCGTCGCCAGCGCCGACTCCCTCGACGTCGGCTCCATCGACATACAGACGCATGTACGGGGCTGCGCGGGCGACGCGTAGCAGCTCGACGGCCAGCGCGGGCACGACTTGCTCGCCCAACCGCATGACGAGCGGCACACGGCGAACGACAGCCTCGGGGGGGCCGATGGACATTGCGCCGTGTCCCGAGGCGGCAGCGTCGAGAACCTCGACGTTCGCGAGCACCCCCGGCAGCCGAGCCATGCGGGCGCCCGCGTCGGGCCCCGGCGCGCGCTTCGAAACATCGATCGTGAGGACGGGCGACGCCTCCGGCAACCGCTTCGACAGCGCGGTCGCCTCCACGAAGCCCAGGACCACGGGCTTTCTCCAGATCGCGCGAGCCAGCTCCTCGTCGTTCGAGGGCAGCGCGTCGAGACGTTGCGCGAGCACGAAATCGCGCGCTCGCTCGCGGGCGAGCAGCTGCTCGGGCGACGACCGATCCGGCTCCGCCATCAGGATGTCGACCCCCACCGCGGCCGGCTGGTCCTGCAGAATGGCGGCGATCAGCTCGGCGAGGAGAGTGCGCGGCCAGGGCCACTGCCCGAGCCGAGCGACGCTCCTCTCGTCGATGTCGACGACCGTGACCGGCTCGGCGGACGGAGCGCGAGGCATCACGCTCTGATACACGTCGAACCACGCGCCTTGGACTCGTGCGTTCCAGCGTTCGCTGGTGGCGACGAGCGCGGCCAGCAGCGCGAGGAGGCCGAGCCCGATCGCCGTGATGCGCCGGTGCGACGGCCGACTCGGCGCCGCGGCGGCGTCGCTCACAACGCGATTTCCATGCCGTCGTAGGCAGCCGTGACCCGAAGCGGCCGGCCCTTGCGCGATATTTCCTCGAAGCGCCGCGCCTCGGCCAGGACGCGCGCGATCGCCGCGTCGCCGTGCACCGGCTCGTGGTGGAAGAGGCAGAGCTCGCGCGCGCCGGCCATCTGGCAGAGCTCGACGCCGACGATGTTGCTCGAGTGACCCCAGTCCGCCTTGACGGAGATCGCGTCGGCGAGCGAGTACATCGCGTCGAAGACGACGAGGTCCGCGTCGCGGAAGAAGTCGACGAAGCGCCGGGTCTCGTCCAGATCGACGAGCGCATGCTCCGAATCGGTGGAGTAGACGAAGGTTCGGCCCTCGCCGGCAAAGCGATAGCCGTACGAATCGCCGGCGTGGCGCTGGAGCATCGGCGTCACGGCGAGTCCGGCGATCTCGCGCGTCTGCCCGGCCTCGAGCCGGACGAACTCGATGTCCGCGCCGAGCGCGGCGAAATCGACGGGGAACGATGGCGCCCCGTGCTGCCGGCGCAGCGCCTCCTCGAGACCCTCGTGCACGCCGTAGATCCGGATCCGGTTGCCCGGGATGTAGGCCGGCGTGAAGAAGGGAAAGCCCATGATGTGGTCCCAGTGCACGTGGGACATGAACACGTGGTAGATCTGCGGCGAGGACGGCCCGTGCCGCACGAGCGCGCGCTGGCCGAACGGGCGGACGCCGCTGCCGAGGTCGCACAGCACGTACTCGGGACGGCCGGTCTCGATCTCGACGCACGAGGTGTGCCCGCCGTAGGTTCCTGCGATCTCGGGCTCGAGCGCGCTCACGTACTGGGCGAGATCCTCGTCCGACGCGAAGCTCCGTCCGGAGGCGCCGCGCAGCGCCGCCGTCACCTTGGCGCGGACGTCCGCCGCCGTGAGGGCGACCGGCAGCGAGCCGCGCGTGCCCCAGAAGCGGACGAGCTTCATCGCGCCGCGTCCCACGCGGCGAGCGCCGACGGCGACAGCGCCGCGAGCGCGTCCCGGACCGTCGGGAACACCTCGAGCACGTGCGAAAAGCGCGCGATGTCGAAGATCTCGACGACGACCGGTTGCAGGGCGGCCACGGCGATCCGCGCGTTGCGCGCGCGCAGCGCTTTCGCCGCGACCATCAGGACGCGCAGTCCCATGCTGCTCACGTAGCCCACGTCCTTGAAATCGAGGACGAGCGCCTGCGTGGTCGCGTCGGGACCGAGGAGCGGCGCGAGCGTGCGCTCGAGGGCTTGGGCGTTGACGTGGTCGATCGATCCCGCGGGCGCGATGACCACGGCATCGGCGATGCGGCGCTCGGTAATGTTCACGGAACGGTGCCTTCAGCGACGCCGGCCGCCGCCGAGGAGCGAGCCCAGCACGCCGCGCACGATCTCGCGGCCGACCGTCGAGCCGACGGTGCGCGCCGCGCTCTTCGCCATCGCCTCGACCATGCTGTCCTTGCGCCCGCTCCCGGCCATCAGACCGCCGAGCGAGCCCTTGAGCGAGTCGAGGAAGCCGCCGCCGCCCGCGCTCGGTGCGCCCGGCCCCGACGGCGCCGCGGCCTGCTCGGCGCGGCCGCGCAGCCGCTCGTACGCCGACTCGCGGTCCACCGCCTTGTCGTAGACGCCGGCGACGGGGGACGCGGCCATCAGCGCGCGGCGCTCCTCCGGCGTGATGGGCCCGATCCGGCTCGCCGGCGGCAGGACGTACGCCCGCTCGACCGGGTTGGGCCGCCCCTTCTCGTCGAGGAACGAGACGAGCGCCTCGCCGACGCCGAGCTCGGTGATCGCCTTCTCGGTGTCGAGCTTCGGGTTCGCACGCATCGTCTCGGCCGCGGCCTTCACCGCCTTCTGGTCACGCGGCGTGAAAGCGCGCAGCGCGTGCTGGACGCGGTTGCCGAGCTGGCCCAGCACCGTGTCCGGCACGTCGAGCGGATTCTGCGTGACGAAGTAGACGCCTACGCCCTTCGAGCGGATCAGCCGGACGACCTGCTCGATCTTGTCGAGAAGGTTCTTCGGCGCGTCGGTGAAGAGCAGGTGCGCCTCGTCGAAGAAGAACACGAGCTTCGGCTTGTCGCGGTCGCCGACCTCCGGCAGCCGCTCGTAGAGCTCGGACAGGAGCCACAGGAGCAAGGTCGAGTAGAGCTTCGGCGCCGCCATGAGCTTGTCCGCCGCGAGGACGTTCATCACCCCCTTGCCGCCCGCGCCGGTCTGCAGCAGGTCGTCGACGTTGAGCATCGGCTCGCCGACGAACTTCGCGGCGCCCTGCTGCTCGAGCGCGAGCAGTCCCCGCTGGATCGCGCCGACCGACGCCGCGGAGACGTTGCCGTAGTTCGTCTGGAACTGCTGCGCGTTGTCGCCGACGTACTGCAGCGCGGCGCGCAGGTCCTTGAGGTCGAGGAGCAGGAGTCCGTTGTCGTCGGCGACCTTGAACACGAGCGCGAGCACCCCCTCCTGCGTGTCGTTGAGCTCGAGGATCCGCGCGAGGAGGAGGGGGCCGAGGTCCGAGACCGTCGCGCGGACCGGGTGCCCCTGTTCGCCGAAGACGTCCCACAGCACGGCAGGGCAGCCGCCGTAGGCGGGTTCTTCCGCCCCGATCGCCTTGAGCCGCGCCGCGAGCTTCTCGGAGGGCGCACCCGCCTGGCTGATGCCGGCGAGGTCGCCCTTCACGTCGGCCATGAACACGGGTACGCCGATCGAAGAGAACCGCTCGGCCATCACCTGCAGCGTGACGGTCTTGCCCGTGCCGGTCGCACCGGTGACGAGGCCGTGGCGATTCGCGAGCGCGGGCAGGAGGCTCAACTCGCCCGCGGCGTTGCGGGCGATCGGCAGGGGGGCGGGCATGGCGGCCTTTCGCGGGGGAAAACCGGCCCCATCTTACCTTGCGGGCACGGGGTCGGGCAGGCGGTCGGCAGCGCCGGAAGGGCGCCCGAGCCCTTCAAATTCCGGTCGATTTCTGCTATATTTCGCTCCGCAGGAGGTCGAGAAATGGGCTGGGCACAGCCCATTTTTTTTTGGCGCGCCGACTTTGCCGGGTAACGATGACTTTGGCTGCATTGCTGGAACGCACGGTGCCCCCGCTGGGGTACGAGCTGGTCGACTGGGAGGGCGCTCCCGGGGCCGCGCTCGTTCGCGTGTTCATCGACAAGCCGGGTGGGGTCACCGTCGACGACTGCGCGCGCGTCTCGAATCACCTGACGCGGCTCTTCGCGGTCGAGAACGTGGACTTCGGCCGGCTCGAGGTGTCCTCGCCCGGGCTCGACCGGCCGCTCAGGAAGGCGGCGGACTTCGTCCGCTTCGCGGGGCAGGAAGCCGAGCTCCGGCTCGCGACGCCCATCGCGAACGCGAAGAAACTGAAAGGCGTGCTGCGCGGCTGCCGCGACGACGCCGTGACGCTGGCGACGGCGGCCGGCGAGGTGACGGTGCCGCTCGCGGCCATCGTGCGCGCGCGGCTCGTGCCGAGAATCGAGTGGAGATGACGAGATGACGACGAACGGGAAGGAAGTGCTGATGCTCGTGGACGCGCTCGCGCGCGAGAAGAACGTGCCGAAGGAGATCGTCTTCACGGCGCTCGAGTCCGCACTCGCGTCGGCCACCAAGAAGCGCTTCCCCAACGAGATCGACGCCCGCGTCGCCATCGACCGCGAAACCGGCGAGTACGAGTCGTTCCGCCGCTGGACGGTCGTCCCCGACGAGGAGCATGAGGAGCCCGCCTACCAGCTCGCGATCACCGACGCGGCGGAGCGCGATCCCGACCTCAAGCTCGGCGACGTGATCGAGGAGCCGCTCGAGCCGATCGAGTTCGGCCGCATCGGCGCCCAGGCCGCGAAGCAGGTCATCCTACAGAAGATCCGCGACGCCGAGCGCGAGCAGATCCTGAACGACTTCCTCGAGCGGCAGGACAACCTGCTCACGGGCACGGTCAAGCGCATCGAGCGCGGCAACGCGATCGTGGAATCGGGCCGGATCGAGGGCATCGTCCCGCGCGACCAGCTGATCCCGAAGGAGATGCTGCGCGTCGGCGACCGGATCCGCGCGTACGTGACGAAGGTCGACCGCACGGCGAAGGGGCCGCAGCTGATCCTCTCGCGGATCGCGCCCGAGTTCCTGATGCGGCTCTTCGAGCTCGAGGTGCCCGAGATCGAGGAGGGCCTGATCGAGATCAAGGCGGCGGCGCGCGACCCCGGCATCCGCGCCAAGATCGCCGTCAAGTCGAACGATCCGCGGCTCGATCCGCAGGGGACGTGCATCGGCATGCGCGGCTCGCGCGTGACCGCGGTGACCAACGAGCTCGCCGGCGAGCGCGTCGACATCATCCTGTACTCCGACGATCCGGCGAAGTTCGTCGTGAACGCGCTCGCGCCGGCCGAGATCTCGTCGATCGTCGTCGACGAGGAGAAGCACAGCATGGACGTCGTCGTCGACGAGGAGAACCTCGCGATCGCGATCGGCCGGCTCGGGCAGAACGTGCGGCTCGCCTCCGAGCTCACCGGGTGGGAGCTCAACCTGATGAGCGTCGAGGACTCGCAGAAGAAGCACGAGGAGGAAGGCACGCGGCTGCGCACGCTCTTCATGGAGAAGCTCGACGTCGACGAGGAGGTCTCCGACATCCTGATCGCCGAGGGCTTCACGTCGCTCGAGGAGGTCGCGTACGTCCCGATCAACGAGATGATGGAGATCGAGGGCTTCGACGAGGACACCGTCAACGAGCTCCGGAGCCGCGCGCGCAACGCGCTCCTGACCGAGGCGATCGTCCGCGAGGAATCGGTCGAGAACGTCGAGGAGGCGCTGCTCAACCTCGAGGGAATGGACACCGGGATCGCGAGCGCGCTCGCTGCGCACGGCATCACCACGCGGGACGCGCTGGCGGACCTCGCCGGCGACGAGCTCGTCGAGCTCACCGGCATACCGGCCGAGCGCGCGCAGGACCTGATCATGAAGGCGCGCGCGCACTGGTTCGAGGAGGCGCCCGCCGACGCGGCGGCCTCCGCCGTCGGGACGCAGCACTGACGGGTCGGGCGGCAGACGAAGGACGCAGGAGACGCGCATGGCGCAGACAACGATCGAACAATTCGCGACGGAGCTCAAGATTCCGGCGGGCGCGCTGCTCGAGCAGCTCGTCAAGGCCGGCGTCGCCGGCAAGAAGGAAGGCGACAAGATCTCCGAGGTCGACAAGACCAGGCTCCTCGAGTACCTGCAGAAGCAGCACGGAGCGGCAGGCGAGCCCAAGAAGAAGATCACGCTCACGCGCAAGCAGACGACCGAGATCAAGGCGGCCGGCTCGATGGGCAAAGCGCGGACCATTCAGGTCGAGGTACGCAAGAAGCGCGTGTTCGTGAAGCGCGACGAGACCGAGGCGCCCGCCGTCGAGGAAGCGCCGGCGGCGCCCGCGGCGCCGCTGATCTCTGACGTCGAGCTCGCCGCCCGCGCGGCCGAGGAAAAGAAGGCGCAGGAGCTCTTCGCCCGCCAGCAGGAAGACCTCCAGCAGAAGGCGGAGCAGGCGGCCAAGCGCAAGACGAAGAAGGAAAAGGAGGCCGAGGAAGCGGCGGCGAAGGCGGCCGCCGAAGCCGCGGCCGCGGAGGCGGCGAAAGCGGCCGCCGAGGCGGCGAAGGCCGCGCCGGCGGCGCCCGCGAAGGCGAAAGCGCCGGGCGAGGGCACGCTGCATCGTCCCGCGGCGAAGCCCGGCGAGAAGGCGCGTCCGATCAAGAAGACGGGCACCGCGTTCCAGGAGGAAGCGGCGCGCCGCCGCGCGCTCAAGCTGCGCGGCGACGTCACGGGCGGGACCGCGACGACCGGCTGGCGGCAGCCGAAGGTCGGTACGCGCCGCCACGACGAGGAGGGGGGCGAGGCGGGCGTGCCGGCAGCGGCAGGCCCGATCGTCCGCGAGGTCTCGGTGCCCGAGACGATCACCGTCGCCGACCTCGCGCACAAGATGTCGGTCAAGGCGGCCGAGCTCATCAAGGCGCTGATGAAGCTCGGGCAGATGGTCACGATCAATCAGGTGCTGGACCAGGAGACTGCGATGATCCTGGTCGAGGAGATGGGCCACCGCGCGATCCCCGCGAAGGTCGACGATCTCGACGCGCTGCTCGCGGAGGCCGAGGCGCCGAGCGCCGAGGCGCTGCCGCGGCCGCCGGTCGTCACCGTGATGGGCCACGTCGACCACGGCAAGACGTCGCTCCTCGACTCGATCCGCCGCGCGCGCGTCGCGAGCGGCGAAGCGGGCGGCATCACGCAGCACATCGGCGCGTACCATGTGCAGACGCCCAAGGGCGTGATCACGTTCCTCGACACGCCGGGCCACGAGGCGTTCACTGCCATGCGCGCGCGCGGCGCAAAGGTCACCGACATCGTCGTGCTGGTCGTCGCGGCGGACGACGGCGTGATGCCGCAGACGAAGGAGGCGATCGCGCATGCGAAGGCCGGCAACGTCCCGCTCGTCGTCGCCGTGAACAAGATC
>DASQBO010000358.1:0-3187 GCA_035635175.1 Casimicrobiaceae bacterium
AGAAGGCGCCTCGCGGGCGCTCGCGCAAGCTAGCGGCCCACGCGCTTCCCGCGTAAAATCAACGGCTTTGCCGACGGCCCCTCGCGTCGCGCACGCGCCGCCCGCCCATGAAAGCCAACGACATCCGCAGCCGCTTCCTGCGCTATTTCGAAGAGCACGGGCACGCGATCGTCCCGAGCTCGTCGCTCGTTCCCGCGAACGACCCCACGCTGCTCTTCGTGAATTCCGGGATGGTCCAGTTCAAGGACGTCTTCCTGGGCCAGGAGCAGCGCGCCTACCAGCGGGCGACGACCTCGCAGCGCTGCGTGCGCGCCGGCGGCAAGCACAACGACCTCGAGAACGTCGGGTACACGGCGCGGCACCACACGTTCTTCGAGATGCTCGGCAACTTCAGCTTCGGCGACTACTTCAAGCGCGACGCGATCCGCTACGCGTGGGAGCTGCTGACCAAGGTCTACGGGCTGCCGCCGGAGAAGCTCTGGACGACCGTCTACATCGACGACGACGAAGCCTACGACCTCTGGACCAAGGACATCGGCGTTCCGGCCGAGCGCTGCATCCGCATCGGCGACAACAAGGGCGCGCAGTACGCGAGCGACAACTTCTGGCAGATGGCCGACACCGGTCCCTGCGGCCCCTGCTCGGAGATCTTCTACGACCACGGCCCCCACGTGTGGGGCGGCCCGCCCGGATCGCCGGAAGCCGAGGGCGACCGCTACATCGAGATCTGGAACCTCGTGTTCATGCAGTTCAACCGCGACGAGAAGGGCGTGCTGAACCCGCTCCCGAAGCCGTCGGTCGACACGGGAATGGGACTCGAGCGGCTCGCGGCGGTGCTGCAGGGCGTCCACTCGAACTACGAGATCGACCTCTTCCAGGAGTTGATCCGCGCGGCCGTCCGCGAGACGGGCGCGAGCGACCTGCTCGCGCCGAGCCTGCGCGTCATCGCCGACCACATCCGCGCGTGCGCGTTCCTGATCGTCGACGGGGTGATTCCCGGCAACGAGGGCCGCGGCTACGTGCTGCGACGGATCGTCCGGCGCGCGATCCGCCACGGCTACCAGCTCGGGCAGCGGAAACCGTTCTTCCACAAGCTCGTCCCGGACCTCGACCGCGTGATGGGCGACGCGTACCCCGAGCTCCGCCGCGAGGCGAAGCGCGTCGCGCAGGTGCTGAAGCAGGAGGAGGAGCGCTTCGGCGAGACGATCGAGCACGGGATGAAGATGCTCGAGCAGGCGTTGGCCGGCGGGACGAAGGTGCTCGACGGCGAGACCGCCTTCACGCTCTACGACACCTATGGCTTCCCGTTCGACCTCACGGCCGACGTCTGCCGCGAGCGCGGCGTCAAGGTCGACGAGGCGGGCTTCGAGCGCGCGATGAACGCGCAGCGCGAGCGGGCGCGCGCTGCGTCGCAGTTCAAGATGGGGACGCAGCTCGACTACGCGGGACAGAAGACCCGTTTCCGCGGCTACGACACGCTGTCGCACGAGGGCCGTGTGACCGCCCTCTACCAGGACGGCGCCAGCGTGCCGTCGCTGTCGACGGGCGAATCCGGCGTCGTCGTGCTTTCCGAGACGCCGTTCTACGCCGAATCGGGCGGTCAGGTCGGCGACCGCGGCGAGCTGACGATGGGCGGGACCTGCCTCACGCTCTTCGCCGTGGAGGACACCCAGAAGATCCAGGCCGACGTCGTCGGCCACATCGGCACGCTCAAGACCGGCGAGCTCAAGGTCGGCGACACGGTGGCCGCGAGCGTCGATCACGTCGCGCGCGCGCGGACGATGCGCAACCATTCGGCGACGCACCTCATGCACAAGGCGCTGCGCGAGGTCCTCGGCGCGCACGTCCAGCAGAAGGGATCACTGGTCGACCCCGAGAAGACGCGCTTCGACTTCGCGCACAACGCCCCGATGACGGACGACGAGATCCGCCGCGTCGAGCAGATCGTCAACCGGGAGATCCTCGCGAACGCCGCGACGGAGGCGCGCGTGATGCCGATCGCGGAAGCGCAGAAGACGGGCGCGATGATGCTCTTCGGCGAAAAATACGGCGACGAGGTCCGGGTGCTCGACATCGGCAGCTCGCGCGAGCTCTGCGGCGGCACCCACGTCGCGCGCACCGGCGACATCGGCTTCTTCAAGATCGTGAGCGAGGGTGGCGTCGCGGCCGGCATCCGGCGCGTCGAGGCCGTCACCGGCGAGAACGCGCTCGCGTGGGTGCAGAAGCAGGAACAGGCGGTCGCCGCGGCCGCGGCGGCGCTAAAGGCGCCCGCCTCGGAGATCGAGGCGAAGATCGCGCAGCTCCTGGAATCGGCAAAGGCGACCGAGAAGGAGCTCGCGCGCCTGCGCGGGCAGTTGGCCTTCGGCCGGCTCGACGAGGTGATCGGCGCCGGCATGCGCATGGTCAAGGGCGTCAAGGCGATGGCCGTGGTCCTCGACGGCGCCGACGCCACGGTCCTGCGCGAAACCCTGGACAAAGTGAAGGATCGGATGGGAAGCGGTGTGGCGGTGCTGGCGAGCGTCAGCGACGGCAAGGTGGCGCTGATCGCCGGCGTCACCAAGGATCTGACGGGAAAGATCAAAGCCGGCGATCTCGTGAACCACGTCGCGCAGCAGGTGGGCGGCAAAGGGGGTGGGCGTCCTGACATGGCGCAGGCGGGCGGGAGCAATCCCGCGGCGCTGCCCGATGCGCTGCGCTCGATCGAGGCCTGGCTCGAGCAGCGGCTGTAGCGGGACTTCCCACGAGTCTGCAAGCGGGAATCACGATGTCCTTGCGCGCCGGCGTGACGCTCGAAGTCCTGAACAAGCGCGGGACCGGGCGGCTCCCCGGTCTCTTCGGCTTTCGCGTGATGGCCGTCGAGCAGGGACTACTCGTCGCCGAGCTCGACATCCGGCCGGAGCTGCTCGCGCCGAACGGCTACCTGCACGCAGCCACCGTCGTCGCTCTCGCCGATACCGCGTGCGGCTACGGCTGCATCGCGCACTTGCCGGAGGGCGCCGACAACTTCACGACGATCGAGCTCAAGGCCAACTTCCTCGGCACCGCGCGCGAGGGAACGCTGACCTGCGTCGCGAAGCCCGCGCATCTGGGCCGCACGACGCAGGTGTGGGACGCGACGGTCACGCGCCACGACGACGGCGGCACGATCGCGCTCTTCCGCTGCACGCAGATGGTGCTCGCGCCGAAG
>DASQBO010000359.1:0-5457 GCA_035635175.1 Casimicrobiaceae bacterium
GCGGCTTCCCCGAGATCGTCGACTTCTACCTGCCGCCGGAGGGCTGCAGCTACCGGATGGCCGTCGTGTCGATCCGCAAGCAGTACGCCGGCCATGCGCGCCGCGTGATGATGGGTGTCTGGAGCTTCCTGCGCCAGTTCATGTACACGAAGTTCATCGTGGTCACCGACGACGACGTCGCGATCCGCGACTGGAAGGAGGTCGTCTGGGCGATCTCGACGCGCGTTGATCCGCAGCGGGACACGCTGATCGTGCCGCAGACCCCGATCGACTACCTCGATTTCGCGTCGCCGGTGGCCGGCGTGGGCAGCAAGATGGGGATCGACGCGACGAACAAGTGGCCGGGCGAGACCGACCGCGCGTGGGGCAAGCCCATCGCGATGGACGCGGAGGTCAAGGCGCGCGTCGACGCGCTCTGGAAGGGGCTCGGGCTGTAGCCGTCAGTGTGGCATGCGCCAGTTCCGCGCGATCCGCCACGCGGCGATCGTCCACGACGCGACGCGCAGCCATCGCACGAGGCGCGACGGACCGAAGATCGGTGCGGCCAGGCCGACGAGCAGCGCCGCGCCGCCGCGAGCGATCGGTCCGCGCAGGCCCGCGGCCGGGGGAGCCACGGCGGCGCGAACGTCGTGGACCGCCACCGTCATCTGCGCGCGGTCGAACAGCGCGCGCGCGCCGAGCAGCGCCTTGCGGTCCGCGATCTCCTGCGCGCGTGCCCGTCTCACTTGGGCGCTCCGCGCTCGCCCGCGAGCCACTCGCGGTCGCGCTCGAGCTCGGCGAGCGTCGCCGCGAACGGCTTGGGATCGGTCCGGCGGCGGACCGACATCCGCCACAGCGAGACGACGCCGGCCAGCAGGTACGCGAGCGTGACGAGGCCGAGCGCCGTCAGCCGGTAGGTGTCCCAGAAGAGCACGACGACGAAGGCGGTCGCGCCGAGCGTGCCGATCGCGAGGCAGACCAAGCCGACGACGAGCAGCGCGAAGCGCTCCTTCGCGAGCTCGCGGGCCTCGTCGAATTCGAGCGCCGCAAGCTCGGCACGCGTGCGGACGAGGTCGACCGCCGAGGCCGCGAGCCGCGACAGCGCGCCGGACAATCCGCTCGGCGCGGCGCCGGGTTCGCTCATGAACGGCCTCCGCGACGGCCGTACCTAATCGGACGTCCGGGGGGGCGGCCTATCGCAATCGCTCGCACAAGGGCGCTTCGGGCCTCGGCGTCGCCCCGCTCGCTCATGCGTGGACTCAACGCCGAGCGACGACCAGCCCCAGCAGGAAGCCGACCGCGGCGGCGACGCCGATCGCCTGCCACGGGTTGTCGTGGACGTACTCGTCGGTCGCGCGCGCGGCCACCTTCGCGTGATCCAGCGCCTGGCCTTCGAGCTCCTGCAGCCGGAGCTTCGCCGTCAGGAGCTTGGCCTCGACCTGCGACCGGAGGTCGCGCGCCTTTTCGCCGGTCTCGGTCGCGGCGCGCTTCAGCATGTCCTCGGCTTCGGCCAGCACGGCGGAAAAATCGTCGACGAGCCTGCCACGGGCGCTTTCGTTTTCGGCTGCCATCTGAACCTCCATTGCGGTGCGCCGCGAATCGGCGCGGGTCCGGACCTTCATTATAGGCGCGGGCCGACGCTCCGGCGCAACCCGGGATCGGTGCTGGCGGCCCGCGCGAAAACGCGGCAAGCTCGCGGTTCCGTCGTTTCCATGGAGCTGCCGATGAGTGCACCGCTGCGTTTGCCCGCGCTCGATCCCGCTGCGGTCGCCGAATCGCGCGGATCCGGATATCCCGAGCCATATCGGTCCCGGATGGGCGATCGCGCGAAGCGCCGCCTGGGCGACGCGTGCGGGCTCGCGAAGCTCGGCGTCAACCTGGTCACGCTCGGACCGGGCGGACAGTCAGCGCTCCGGCATTGGCACACGCTCGACGACGAGTTCGTCTACGTGCTCGACGGCGAGGTCGTGCTCGTCACCGACGCGGGCGAGCAGGTGCTGACGGCCGGGATGTGCGCCGGATATCCGGCCGGCAGCCGCGACGCGCACCACTTCGTCAACCGGGGCGAGGCGCCCGCGCGCTATCTCGAGATCGGGGGCCGCACCCCAGGCGACAACGCGTTCTACCCCGACGACGACCTGATGTGGGGCGCGGACGAGAACGGCGAGTTCGCAGCGCACAAGGACGGGCGCCGGTATTGACCCGGGTGGCGACACCCCCATATTGAACATTGCCGCGAATTCGCGGCGCATCCGACCCGAGAGGTCCGAGCCATGGCCGAACTGCAAGCTCCGGACGCCGGCGCCGCCGGCCATCCCCCCGTCAACGCCGCCACCCTCGTCTACGTGCTGTTCGCGATCGCCGTGATCGGCGCGCTCGCGGCGCACGGGCTGATCGTGTTCGCGCCGCTCGTCGGCCTCGCCGGCATCGTCGGCGTGATCATCGCGTACGTGAAGCGCGGCGACGCGCAGGGCACGTGGGTCGCGTCGCACTTCACGTGGCTCATCCGCACGTTCTGGTGGTCGCTCCTGTGGGACACGATCGCCGTCATGCTGTTCGTCACGCTGATCGGCATCCCGCTCGCGCTCGCGATTCTCGTTGCGACCTCGATCTGGGGGATCTACCGGCTCGTGCGCGGCTTCCTCGCGTTCAAGGACAGCGAGGCCGTGCCCGGCGTCTAGCGGTGTCCCAGGCGCGCAAGCAGACGCGCGCGATACTCTCCGGCGCGCGGCAGCGTCCGTCCGCGCGCCGCCTCGAGCCCCGCCTCGATCAGTGCGAGCCGCGCTGCGGCGCGCGACTTCTCGCCATCCCCGGTTGCCGCCGCGAGCAGCCGGCGCAGCGACGCGGCTTCCCGCCGCGCCTCGACCTCGGCAGGGACCAGGCCCGCGTTGCGCAGGATCCGGTACGCCATCCTCGCGTCCTCCGGAATCATCCGGTCGTCGTCGAGCGCGAGCGGCCGGCCGGCGCCGGGCAGGTCGTCGAACGCCCCGGCGCGTGCGGCTTCGGCGATCCTCGCTTCCGCGATCAGGTCGAGCCCCAGCATCGTCAGTGTCTCGTGAGCGCGTCCCACGCCGCGGCGTGATGATGGATCCACTGGACGAAGAAGTCGAGCGCCGGCTGCGCGCGGCTCGCGTTCGGGTGGTTGACGATCGCCGCCAGCGCGAAGCGCCGGCCGTCGGCGGTGACGACGTAGCCGGCGATCGCGCGGGCGCCTTCGAGCGTGCCGGTCTTGAGCAGGCCCTGGCCGGCGACGTCGCCGTTCTGGAAGCGGCGCTCGAGCGTGCCGTCGGTGGCCGTGACCGCGAGCGAGCTCGCGAACTCGTCGCGGACCGGGCTCGCGTCGGCGGCGAGCAGGAGCCGCACGAGACTGCCGGCGCTGATCCGCTCCTTGCGCGAGAGCCCGGAGCCGTTCTCGAGGACGAGCTCGGGCATCTTCAATCCGCGTGTGGCGAGCCAGCGCTTCACCGCCGCGGTCGCGCCGGCCGGCGTCGCGGGCGGCGGCGACCTCGCGGTCGCCAGCGTGAGGAACAGCTGCCGCGCCATGACGTTGTTCGAGAGCTTGTTGACGTCGCGCACGACGTCGTAGAGCGGCGGCGATTCGAGCACGGCGAACGCGGCCTTGCCCGCCGGCGCGCGCCCGTTGCGCCAGCCGCCGGCGAAGCGGCCGCCCGCGGCGCGAAAATAGGTGGCGAACATCGCGTGCACGTACGAGGGATGGTCGAGCAGCGACACCCACCACTCGCGCTCGCCGCAGGAGGCCGGATAGTGTCCGGCGAAACGGACTTCGGCACTCGTGCCGCGATCCGTGAACACCGCGCCCAGCGCGCCGCGCCAGTCGTTGCACTCGCCGCCGCCGAGGCGAGGCGGCGGGCCGATCGTCACGTTGGGCAACGGCGGCTCGGCGAGCACGGCGGCGCCCTCGCCCATGGCGTCGGGGGCGAACGTGAGCTTGACCGCCTTGAAGTCGACGAGCAGGGCGTCGGGGCCGACGTTGTAGGGCTTCAACGGCTCGCCGTCGAACGCCGCCGGATCGTAGGGCGGCGGCGCGAAGAACGAGCGGTCGAGGACGAGATCGCCGTCGACGGCCGTGAGCCCCTGCGCGACGAGCTTCGTCATGAACGCCTGCCACTGCTCGATCGTGATCTTCGGGTCGCCGTGGCCGACGAGGACGAGATTGCCGTGCAGCACGCCGTTCTCGAGCGGACCGTCGAGGACCGCCTCGGTGGTCCACCGGTAGTCGGGGCCGAGGAGCTCGAGTGCCGCGAACGTCGTGACGACCTTCATCACCGAGGCGGGGTTCATCGCCCTCGCGGCCTGGTGCGCGAGCAGCGGCCTCGGCCGCCCGGTCTCCTGGACCACGACCGCCACCGCGCTCGGCGGCACACCGGCAAGCCGGAACTCGCGCGCGACCGGAGGGGGCAGCGCCGCGTGCGCGGCACCGGCCAGCGTTACGACGGCGAGAAGGAGAGCCGGTCTCACGCTCGGTCCACGATGGCGAGCGCCGCGGCTGCGAGCGCAGCGAACTCGTCGTCGGTCGTGACGTAAGGCGGCATGAAGTAGACGGTGCGGCCGAGCGGGCGGAGCAGCACCTCGCGCTCGAGCGCTTCCGCGAAACACCAGCGCGCGAAATCCGGGCGCTCCGTCGCGACTTCGAACGCGATGATCATGCCGGCCTGGCGGAAGCTGCGGACCGCGGAATGCGCGGCGAGCGGGGCGGCCAGCCGCGACCAGCGCCGCGCCTTGGCGGCGTTGGCCGCGATCGCGTCGTCGTCGCGAAACAGGTCGAGCACGGCGAGCGCCGCGCGGCAGGCGAGCGCGTTGCCCGTGTACGAGTGCGAGTGCAGGAACGCGCGCGCGACGTCGTCGTCGTAGAAGGCATCGAAGATGGCATCCGTCGTAAGCACGCACGAGAGGGGAAGGTAGCCGCCGGTCAGGCCCTTCGACAGGCACAGGAAGTCGGGCGCGGCGGCGCCGGCCTGCTCCCACGCGAACATCGTTCCGGTGCGCCCGAAGCCGGTCATGATCTCGTCGGCGATGAGCAGCACGTCGTGTCGGGTGCAGATCTCGCGCGCGCGGAACAGATAATGCGCGTCGTGCATCGCCATGCCGCCCGCGCCCTGCACGCGCGGCTCGATGATCAGCGCGGCGGTCGTGGCGCGATTCGCGGCGAGATGGGCGTCGAGCGCGCGGGCGGCGCGCTCCGCGACGTCGCGCGCCGATTCGCCGGCGGCCGCAGCCCGCGCGTCCGGGCTCGGCACCGTCGCGCCGGGGCGGAGGAGCGGCAGGTACGTGTCGCGGAAGAGCGGCACGTCGGTGACCGCGAGCGCGCCGGCCGTCTCGCCGTGGTAGCCGCCCGCGACGCTCACGAACCCGGACTTTGTCGGGCGGCCGCGGTTCCGCCAGTAGTGGAACGCCATCTTGAGCGCGATCTCGACGGCGGACGCACCGTCGCTGCCGTAGAACGCGTGCCCGAGTCCT
>DASQBO010000360.1:0-4708 GCA_035635175.1 Casimicrobiaceae bacterium
TCACCATCGCCGCGCGGCGATCGGGCGCGAGCGCGAGCCGTGCGCTCGTCCGCAGCAGGTACGCGCCGCCGCCGACGGCGGCCAGCAGGTACAACGCACCCATCCCGAGCAGCGCGGGAACGAGGGACGCGGCGACGAGCAGCGCGGCGCCGACCAGCACGGCGCGCGCGGCGCGTGCATCGCCGACGACGACGGGCAGCATCGGCACCTTCGCCGCGGCGTAGTCCTCGCGAAAGGCGATCGCCAGGCTCCAGAAGTGCGGCGGCGTCCACAGGAACAGGACGACCGCGAACGCGAGCGGGAGCGGGCCCAGGGTGTCGGGCGTGACGGCGGCCGCCCCCGCGAGCACCGCGAAGCTGCCGGCGAGGCCACCGATCACGATGTTCCACGACGTGCGCCGCTTGAGCCACACCGTGTACACGACGCCGTACGTGAACGCGCCCAGGAACGTGTAGACCGCCGCGGGCACGTTGATCGCGAGCGCGGCGAGCGCGACGCCCGCGGCGCCGATGGCGACGATCGCGGCGAGCCAGGCCGGACCGGCGTTGAGCCGTCCGGTCACGAACGCCCGGCGCTTCGTGCGCCCCATCCTCGCGTCGAGGTCGCGCTCGACGTACTGGTTGAAGGCGCCGGCGGCGGCCGACGCGAGCGTCACGGCGAGCGCCAGCACGAGGACCTGCCAACCCGGCAGCGACGGCCCGGGCGTGACGGCCAGCCCCGCGACGGCGGTGAAGCCGATCACGAGCCCGATCCTGAGCTTGAACAGGTCGAAGAACAGGCGCACCGCGGACGAGGCCTTGGCCCGCTCCGCGGGGTGGCTCGCGGTCGTCGTTCGGGTCGTCATCGGTCGCCCCCGTGCGCTCGTGGTCCCCGGCCTGGCGGGGACCCGGCGACGTTCGACGAACGACGCCGGATTCCCGCGCCCGCGGGAACGACGGTTCCTTTCAGCTCAGCGGCCAAACGGTCGAGAGGTACTTCCAGTTCACGAAGTAGTAGAGGACGAACGCGATCAGGAACACGAGCGCGAGCACGAACGTTCCCGGCGCGACGAAGCCCGCCGTGCCGATGTTCGTTCCGTGCGCCTGGAGCGCGACCTCGACCGGCTTCGCCGGCGGCGCCACGCCGTCCTTGGCGCGGACGTACGCGAATCCCGGCGTGACGATCTTCTTCCCGAGGAACACGCTGCCGACGGTGATGAGCAGGTACATGATGCCGCCGACGATCGCCGCCAGCCCGCAGATCGCAAACGCCGCGATCATCAGCCACGCGGTGCCGCCGGCCCAGCCTTCGTAGCCGAGCGGGTTGCCCGCGAACGTGACGTCCCAGTGCCGCCGCGGCACGCCGAGCGTGCCGGCGCCCATCATGAACACGGCGAAGCCCATCATCCCGAGCCCGAACAGGTACGGCTGCCACTTCGCCATCGTCGGGAACATGAGCTCGCGCCGGAAGAGCGTCGGAATCAGGAAATAGGTGAGCCCCATGAACGCGAGCGTTGTGCCGATGACGACCGTCGCGTGGAAGTGCCCCGGCACGTAGATCGTGTTGTGGATGATCAGGTTGAGCTGCTCCGTCCCCATCATCACGCCCGAGATCCCGCCCAGGAAGCCGAAGCCGATCAGCGACAGGAACATCGCGACGAACACCGGATTGCCCCAGGGCGCCTTGCGCAGCCATTCGAAGAGGCCCTTGTTGAAGCCCTTCTCGCGCTGCGCGACCTCGATCGCACCGGGGACCGTCAGCCCGTGCACCATCGATGCGAGCACGGCCAGGTACATCGCGTAGCTGGTGTTGAAGATCTTCCAGTTCGACGTGAGGCCCGGGTCGGCGAGCAGGTGGTGCGCCGAGGCGAGCTGCAGGAAGAGGATGTAGAGGAGGAACGCCGTGCGCGACACGCGCTCGGACATCGGCTTCGCGCCGAACACGATCGCGGCGATCGCATACCAGACCGACACGTGCGCGGCGACGTTGATCTGCTGCGAGCTGTGGCCGAACGCCCACCACACGGTCCGGTACATGAGCGAGTCGATGTAGTTGACGAGCCCGAGCGACCACAGGAACGTCGGAATCAGGATGATCGCGCCCGAGGCGATCGTGAAGACGGCGATGATCGCGGCGGTCGTCGCGCCGAAGGTCACGAGCGGCACCGAGCCGTTGTAGGTCTTCTCGTTCTTCGCCACGACGAGCGTGCCGAAGAACACGAAGCAGGCGATCAGCGCACCGACGGCGAACAGGATCAGGCCCAGGTAGAACGCCGGGTGCGCCCCCATCGGCGCGTACGACGTGAACATCACCGACGAGTCGCCGCGGAAGACCGCCACGTTGTTGACGAGCGCGCCGACGACCATCAGCCAGAACGCGGCCCACGCCCACCGCGGCGCCGCCAGCCGCGACCGCAGCAGCGTCGACGAGCAGAAATAGAGCACCGCGATCTCGAAGAAGATGATCCAGAACACGAGCATGTCGAGCCCGTGCGCGGTCAGCACGAGGTAGAACCAGTCCGGCGGCAGCAGGTGGACGGCCTGCCAGCGCGTGAGAATGATGAGCAGCGCGAGCACGCCGCCGACGAGGAGCGCGACGACGGCGGCGACGGCGTTCCACCGTATCAGCTTCTCGGCCGGCTCGTGGTAGAGGAGGCCCGTGGACGGGCAGGTGCGGAACATCCGGTTGACGGCCATGGTCGCCTCCCTATTTGCCAGGCTCGACGACGTACAGCTTGCTCGCCATCGTGTGGTGGTTGATGCCGCAGTACTCGTTGCAGACGATCGAGTAGGTCATCGCCTTGGTCGGCGTCACCGTGACCACGTGCTCGTAATTCGGGTGGACCTCGATGTTGACGTTCTCGGGCTGCAGCGAGAATCCGTGCAGATAGTCCATCGACGCGAGGTGCAGGCGGTAGGTCTTGCCGCGCTCGAGCTCGAGCATCGGCCACCACTGCCACAGCCGGGCGATCAGGTAGACGTCGCTGCCCGCGGGCGGATGGACGACCGGGATCTTCTGGTCGGTTTCCTCGCGGACCTTGTACTTGTCGACCATCTCCTGCGTCTTCTGCGTGTGCCGCTCGGGCGTCGTCCGGTACGCCTCGTTCGCGAGGTTCTGCTTACCGAAGACGTGCCAGTACGGCATCATGAAGAACATGATCAGGCACCAGACGAAGGCGATCCCGATCCACGTGCCTTCGACGCGGTCGATCGGCTGCTTCCACCAGACTCGGCTGGGCGGGGGGGCTATGGCGCTCATGGGTCGGGCTCCGTTTCTCGCGGTGCCGGGTTACTTCGCGACGGGGACGCCGACGATCTCCATCACGCCCCAGACGATGTAGAGGACGGTGGGCATCGCGATCCCGAGGAACAGCAGAAGAAACGGGTTGTCGAGCAGTTGCTGCATCACGGGGACGGGCTCGTCGGGAACTTCGTCGTCGGCGGGGCTCGTGTTCACGGTGGCCATGGCGGGGCTCCTTGTCTTCGCCCGGAGGGGCGCATCGGAATCGGACCGGCGGAACCGTTGCGCGCGGAAGCGAGCGAGGCCCTTCCGGCCCGGGTTCGGCGGACTCTAAGGCGCGCTATCCGCGCATGAAATTGATGTGGGTCAAGAATTTCCGGCCGGCACGGAACTCGTTCGCCTTTTCTTGACCGCCGCACGCGAAGCGAAAAATCGTCGTGGCAAAATGTGCGCCATGTCGAGTTCCGCCGCCGTCTCCGCCGCAGTCGGGCCGCGCGCGCGTGCGCCGTTGCGCGCCGCAGCAAACCGCCCGATTGCGGTGTGGCTCTTCGTGTGCTGCGCGCTCGTGTTCGCGATGGTCGTCGTCGGCGGCGGCACGCGGCTCACGCATTCCGGCCTGTCGATCGTCGAGTGGCAGCCGATCGTCGGCACGCTGCCGCCGTTGACCGAGGTCCAGTGGCAGGAGACGTTCGCCAAGTACCGGCTCACGCCCGAGTTCCGGCAGGTCAACCACGCGATGACCCTCGCGGAGTTCAAGGGCATCTTCTGGTGGGAGTACTTCCATCGCCTCCTCGGCCGCGCGATCGGCGTCGTCTTCCTCGTTCCGTTCCTGTGGTTCGCCGCGCGACGGCGCATCCCCGAGGGCTACGGCTGGAAGCTGGGCGCGATCTTCGCGCTCGGCGGCTTGCAGGGGGCGATGGGCTGGTACATGGTCCAGAGCGGGCTCGTCGACGACCCGCGCGTATCGCAATTCCGTCTGACTGCGCACCTCGGGATCGCGCTCGCGATCTTCGCGGCGATGCTGTGGGCCGGGCTCTCGCTCGTCGCGCCGGGAGCCGTCGCGCCGGCGACGGCGCGGAAGAGTGCGGTGCGGCGGCTGGCGTACGCCGTCGCGGCGCTGGTGTTCGTGATGGCGCTCACCGGCGGCTTCGTCGCCGGCATCCGCGCGGGATTCGCGTACAACACCTTTCCGCTGATGAACGGCAACGTCGTCCCGCCCGAGATCCTGTCGATCGAGCCATGGTGGAAGAACTTCTTCTGGAACATGGCGACGGTCCAGTTCGACCATCGCGCGCTCGCCTGGCTGCTCGCGATCGTCGTGCCGGTGCTTTGGTGGAAGCTCCGGACGGCCGATGGCTTGCCGCCGCGCGCGTGCGCGGGCGGCCACGTTCTGCTCGCGCTCCTCGCCGTGCAGATCGCGCTCGGCATCGCCACGTTGCTTCTCGTCGTGCCGGTCCCGCTCGCGGCCGCGCATCAGGCGGGGGCGGTG
>DASQBO010000361.1:0-5286 GCA_035635175.1 Casimicrobiaceae bacterium
TCGACGCGCGCGATCTCCTCGGGCTTCACCGAGAGCCACGCCATCAGGCGTCCGACGATCCAGTTCAGGACCGGATTGCGGTGCCTGAAGTAGAGCCACACGGGATGCAATGTGCTGCCGAGGCGCTGCTTGAACGGGTACGACGTGCATCCGGTCTGGTAGATCGTGTACCCCTCGCGCAGGCACATCTCGATGTGAGACAGCGACATGATGAAGTAGAGCCCGTGGCGACGCCCGCGCTCGTAGTCCATGCCGAGGTACTTGTAGTGCATCCGGTTGCCCTTGCACATCAGCAGGCAGAAGCCGATCAGCGTGTCGCCTTCCCAATAGAGCGCGTAGCGGCTGATCGGCCCGACCGCTTCGAAGTAGCGGCGGTTCAGCGTCTCGAACGAGAACTCGCCGCGCCGGTGGACGTTGAGGTAGAGCTCGTAGATGCGATCGCCGAGCTCGGCCGGGAAGCCGTCGCGCACCTCGATGCGCAGCGCCGCGGCCTTGCGCAGGCGCCGACGGAAGTCCGAGCGCACGTGCTGCTTGAGCCCGGACCAGTAGTCGCCCTTGATCTCGAGTGCCGCGACGGGAAGCCCCTCTTCGATGCTGAAGCCCGAAACCGGCAGCGCGGCCGGGAAGTCCTTGTAGGCGATGACGGGCGCCTTGCGCGCAAGCGCACGGCTGAACGCGTCCAGCACTTCCGCGGAAACCTCGCCGTCGATCACGCCGAAGTCGGCGAGCGGATGACCGATGCACGCGAGACGCAAATAGAACGGGTGGAGGACGCGCTTGAGCCATCCGCCCTTGAGCGTCGTGTTGATGCGGTAGCGCGTCGTGAAGTAAGGCGCCGTCGCCACCGCGCGGCCGTCCCGTCGCGCCTGGAGGTAACCGAGCTCGAAGTTCTCGACGCCCGCGTCCTGGAACGCCTGGTAGAAGGCGCGGCCTTCGAGCTCCGCCGCGAGGAAGTCCTCCGGAGGCGCGTCGAGCTCGACGACCGTCAGCACGACGGCCCGGGGGACGGCGCTGCGTCGCGGGACACGACCTAGCCTCCCTGCCCCGCCATGAGCCAGACACCGCCGACGATCGCGGCGGCACCGATCCAGTAGCGGAGCGAGAGCGCGGTCGCGAACAGCATCCGGTCGAGCAGCGGCACGGCGACGAACGTGAGCGCGTACAGCGGATACACGACGCCGAGCCTCGCGGAGCGCAGCGCGATGACCCAGAGCGCGGTCCCCGCCGCGGACACGACGAGCGCGGCGGCCATCGGCGGGCTGGCCCAGCTCGCGAGCGCGTGCCGCGCGATTCCATCGAACGTCACTTGCTCTGCCGCGAGCTTGAAGAGAACCTGCGCGGCCGCGACGAGCGCGACGCTCGCCAGCGTGAGCGCAACCGCTAGCGCCATCGAACCTCCGCCTCGCGCGTCGCGCTCGGACCGCCCGAGCATCGTCCCATCGCTCAGAAGCTCGCCTTGAGCCCGACCTGGAAGCCGTGCGGCAGGATCTCGATCAGGATCGGCGTCTCGCGGCTGTGCGCGTACCAGCCTGACAGCCCGCCGACGGCCCAGCCCGCGAGCACGTCGGTCTGCCAGTGCGCCTGATTTTTGATCCGTCCGACGCCGACGTAGAGCGGCAGCGCGAGCAGCGCGTACGCGAGCGGGTTGTCGCCCGCGTACTCGATCACGTAGGGCGTCACCAGCGCCGCCGCGACGGACGCCTCGCCGCTCGGGAAGCTCTTGTGCGAGCTGCCCTGGAACCACAGGCACGGATTGTTGCCCTGGTCGGGCCGCGCACGGGTGAAGACGTACTTGCCGGCCTCGGCCGCGACGTCGCCGATGATCTCCGAGTCGATGCCCTGCCACATCGTCTTGCCGAAGCGCGACTCCGAGCCTTCCCAGAGCGCGCCGCCCACCTGCGCGATGGTCAAGGCGCCGACGATGCCCCGGTAGACGTTCGGGTTCCACATCCCCGAATCGCTGAAGCCGACCTCGTGGTCGACGTGCGACCAGCCGCAGCCCTGCGCGAGCGCCGCTGCCGGCGACAGCGCCAGCGCGAGCCCCAACAAACATGAAAGCCGAGTCCTCATCCCGATCGCGCGGGCACGGGGCCCGACGTCCTCGAGGCTACGCGGGCGGACTGTCCTCACCCTGACGAACCGCTGACGGAACGCTGACGTACGGCGCGGCGCTCTCCAAAAGCCGAAGGGGCCGTCGCCGGCCCCTTCGCAGGTGAAGCGGAGAAGTTGGGCGGGTCAGCTGCCCGCGACCGTCTCGCCGATCACGCGCACCGTGATGCTCGCGGTGACGTCCGCGTGCAGCACGACGACGAGCGGGTGGTCGCCGACCTGCTTGAGCGGCCCCGCCGACATCCGGATCGCCGACTTCTCGACGGTGAACCCGAGCGCCTTCAGCGCCTCGACGACGTCGACGTTCGTGACCGAGCCGAAGAGCCGCCCGTCGACGCCCGCCTTCTGCGTGACCTCGACGGTCGCGCCTTCGAGCCGGGCGGAAAGCTCCTGCGCTGCCGTGAGCTTTGCCGTGGCAGCGGCTTCGAGCTCGGCGCGCTTCGATTCGAGGAGCTTGATGTTCTCCGGCGTCGCGCGCTTCGCCTTCCCTTGCGGGATCAGGTAGTTGCGGGCGTAGCCCTGTTTGACCTTGACGACGTCGCCCAGGTTGCCGACGTTGACGACCTTCTCGAGCAGGATGATTTGCATGGTCGGGTCGTCTCAGTGGAGGTCGGTGTACGGAAGCAGCGCGAGGTAACGCGCCCGCTTGATCGCGGTGCCGAGCTGGCGCTGATAGCGCGACTTGGTCCCGGTGATGCGCGCCGGCATGATCTTGCCGTTCTCCTGGATGAAGTCCTTGAGGACGTCGATGTCCTTGTAGTCGATCTGCTTGACGCCTTCGGCCGTGAAGCGGCAGAACTTGCGGCGCTTGAACAGCGCGTTTCCGCGCTCGCGCTTCTTGCCGTCCTTCTTCTTGCCGAACCTTCCTTGGGGGCGGGGCATGTCAGTGTCCTTCCTTCGATTCGAATTCGTTCACATGGAGCGCGAGCGTCACGCCGGTGCGGTAGCGGCGGGCGAGGAAGCCCTTGCAGCGCAGTTCCGCTCCGGCCGGAATCCTCGACAGCGCGAGCGCCGGTTCGCCGAACGCCACCGCCGCAAGCTCGCATTCGACCCTTCGCTCGCCGCCGGCTTCCGGCTGGACCGACGCGTGCCGGAGCACGCATTCCAGCGCCGGGATGCCGGCCGGGGTGTAGCGCAGGTCGCCGCGTTCGGCCAGGGTGGCGTCGAGCGTGAGCCGGTTCGCGCCGGTCACGTGTCCTTTCGCGCCTCGCTCGTCTCGTCAGGCCTGCGGGGCGGGAGTCGTTCCCGTCGCCGCTGGGGCCTCGGCCGCGGGCCGGGGCGCGCGCTCGCCGCGATCGCCACGGTCCCCGCGATCGCCGCGATCGCGGTCGCCTTCGCGCCTGGGCTTCTCCTCGCGCATCATCGGCGACGGCGTGACCACCGCCTCCTTCATCGCGACGATCAGGTGCCGCAGCACGGCGTCGTTGAACTTGAACGCGTGATCGAGCTCGTTCAGCGTGTCCTGGTCGACCTCGATGTTCATGAGCACGTAGTGCGCCTTGTGGATCTTGGCGATCGGATAGGCGAGCTGGCGCCGGCCCCAGTCCTCGAGGCGGTGGATCCGGCCGTTCTTGCCGGCGATGGTCGTGCGGTAGCGCTCGATCATCGCGGGCACCTGCTCGCTCTGATCGGGATGAACGATAAAGACAATTTCGTAGTGACGCATGCAGATCGCTCCTCGTGGTCAGTGGGGCGGCCGCGCATTGGGTGCGCTGTCGCCAATGGCCTCCCCGTCTGCGGCGGGTGAGGCAAGGTAAACGGAAATTATGCCTGAGAAATCAAGGCGAATCAAGCGACCACCCGATCACGGACGGGGCCTCGCGACGCTAGCCGGCGCGGTGTCGCCGACGTCCGGGCCGGCAAGCGACTGGTCGCGTTCGGCCCTGGGCAGCGCCGCGAGCTCCCGGACCCGGGCGTAAAAGCGCGGGAGATCACCGCCTTCGGCCGCGAGGAGCGCGGTGAACTGCGGCACCCGGTCGGCGTACAGGCCGGCGGCGACGATGCCGGCGTTGTTGGCGCCGCTCGCGAACCAGCGGTCGAACACCGGCGCGCCGTCCCAGCCGGCCTTGACGTGCTCGTACTCGGTTCGCATGTCGGCGAAGATGGCCGCCTTCCGTGCGAGCTTCTCGGACTCGGGCAGATCGCTCGCGTACAGCGCGGCCAGCCGGTCGCGGGTGTCGCGGATAAGCGTCCGGAAATCGGCGCGCAGCCGGCGCATCCGCGCGACGTCCTGCGCGAACTGGGCGTTGCCGGGGTGGGCCGCGCTCCAGCGGGCGAGGCCCTCCTCCTCGACCGCGACGGCAAACGACTCGTTGAACGACGAGTCGTCCTTCACGTAGACGACCTGGTGCGCGAGCTCGTGGAAGATGAGCCGGGCGACCTCGGTGTCGCGCGCGCGGATGAACGTCGACAGCACGGGATCGTCGAAGTAGCCGAGGGTCGAGTACGCGGGCACGCCGGCGACGTGGACGTCGTAGCCCTCCGCGGCGAGCCGTGCGCCTTCGGCGCGCGCGTCGTCCTCGGCGAAGTAGCCGCGGTAGGCGACGCACCCGGCGACCGGGAAGCACCACTGCCGCGGTGCGAGCGAGAGCGCGGGCGCCGCGAAGACGTTCCAGACGACGTACGGCCGCCCGAGGTCGGCGTAGCGCGTGAAGCTGCCGTTGTCGGGCAGCGCGAGCTCGCGGCTCGCAAAGGCACGCATCTCCTGCGCGCGCTCGAGCTTGGCCTTGAGCACCGGGTCGGACGTGGACTCGGCGACCTCGGGGATCGGGCGCGCGCGGGCGAGCAGGTCGAGCTGCCCCGCGAACCCCTGCCAGTAGAACTCGATTGCCGAGCAGCCGCCGACGACGAGCGGCACCACGCACGCGGCCGCGACACCCGCAAAACGACGCAAGGTGATCATGCGGGTGCCGCGACCGGGCGCTGCGCGAGGAACCGTGCGAGCCGCGCGACGCCGTCCTCGAGCTTCGCCATCTCGACCGTGTAAGCGAAGCGCACGTGCGCCGCCGCGCGATGCGTGCCGAAGTCGACGCCCGGGGTGAAGGCGACTCCCGCCCCTTCGAGCGCGTCGCGGCAGAAACGCCGCGAATCGGAGTCGAAGCGCGAGCTGTCGGCGTAGACGAAGAATCCGCCCGTCGGCATCACCGGGACGCCGAAGCCGAGTGCGCGCAGCGCCGG
>DASQBO010000362.1:0-10241 GCA_035635175.1 Casimicrobiaceae bacterium
CCGCGGCGTTGAGCGCGCCGACGTTGACGACCGCGACGAGCGCGAGCACGGCGATGCCGACGACCCAAAAGCGCTGGAGCTTCATGGCGGAATCCGAGCAGGAGGCTACCGTGCGAAGGCGCTTGCGGGCTGTAGGGCAAATCCCACGTTGCGAGGAGATGTTCCCTACAGCAATTGCGGTCGCTGCTTACAGTCGCGCCGGCAGGCATTCTCCAATATTGGCCCCACCGCCACAACGGCGGCTAGCGGGGGCACCGAACATGACCGAGAACCTGCACGACAGCGGCGTGGCATTCCTCAACTTTCCGGGATCGGCTCCGTCTTCGACGGGGGGCGCGGCGACGATCGCCACGTTCCCGCGGCCCGCGGGCTGTGGCCGGACGCGCCCGGCTGCCCCGGAGCGCGACGACGCAGGCTCCCTTCTGGGCGAGTCGCCCGAGATGATCGAGGTGGGCGAGCAGGTGCGCCGGATCGCGCCGTCGCAGGCGACGGTCATGCTGATCGGGGAATCCGGCACCGGCAAGGAAGTCGTCGCGGGACTCCTGCACTCGTGCAGCACGCGGGCGACCGGCCCCTTCGTCGGCGTCAACTGCGGCGCCATCCCGGCGAACCTCGTCGAAGCCGAGCTCTTCGGCTACGAGCGGGGCGCCTTCACGGGCGCCGTCCGGCAACACCAGGGATATTTCGAGCGCGCGGCCGGAGGCACGCTGTTCTTGGACGAGATCACCGAGATGCCGCTCGAGCTCCAGACCAAGCTCTTGCGCGTGCTCGAAACCGGCCGCATGGTGCGTGTCGGAGGCAGCGAGGAGATCGTCGTCGACGTCCGGATCATCACTGCGACCAACCGGGTGCCGGAGGCGGTGATCCGCGAGCGGCGGCTGCGCGAGGACCTCTTCTATCGTCTCGCGGTGTTCGTGCTCAGGCTGCCGCCGCTGCGGCAGCGCGGCGACGACATCGAGCTGCTGGCGCGCGCCTTCCTCGAGCGTCTCAACCGCGAGTACGGCACGCGGAAGCGCTTCGACGCGGGCACGCTGGCGGTCGCACGGACGCACAGCTGGCCGGGGAACGTCCGCGAGCTCAAGAATTGCGTCGAGCGGAGCTTCGTCCTGGCCGACGAAATCGTAACGCTCGACGTCCAGCCGATGCGCGCGCCGAGCGGCGCCGACGGCTTGACCGGCGAGTCGCTGCGGATCGGCGTGGGCACGACGATGGCGGAAGCGGAGCGGGAGCTGCTGCTCGCAACGCTGCGTCACTGCAAGGGCAACAAGCGCAGGACCGCCGAGATGCTCGGCATCAGCCTCAAGACCGTCTACAACAAGCTCGTCGGCCAGAATGCGGCGATGCTGCTGCGGGCGGCGGGGGATTGAGCGCGCGTCCGCGCGCCGGACCGGGCGGGAACTCGACTCATGACTCCCCAACGGCGCTACAATCTGAACCCGTTCGCTGGAGAGGGCATCGGAACGGGCGTCGTCCTGCTGGTGCTGCTGGTGCTTCTCGTCACCACCACCTGCCGGTGAGCCTGCAAGCCGCTGTCCGTTGCGCATGATCGGATCACCATCGCGGGTATTCGTTGCCGACGACCACGCGCTGTTTCGCGAGGGCGTCAAATCGCTGCTGGCCGAGGAATCGGACATCGTCGTCGCAGGCGAGGCCGGGTCGGCGAAGGAGACGCTGCAGCGGATCCGCAACGAGCCTTTCGACATCCTGCTCCTCGACATCTCGCTGCCCGACGGCTCGGGGATCGACCTGCTGCACCAGATCCGGCCGCACCGGCCCGACCTGCCGATCCTCATCCTGTCGATGCATTCTGAGGAGCAGTACGCAGTAAGCCTGCTGCGCGCGGGCGCCAACGGGTACATCACGAAGGACGCCGTCCCGCAGCAGGTCGTGCAGGCGATCCGCACGCTGCTGCAGGGGCGCAAGTACATCAGCCAGGCGGTCGCGCACATGCTCGCGGAGGACGTGAACGGCGACCGCCGGCCGTCGCACGAGCACCTGAGCGAGCGCGAATTCCAGGTCTTCTGCAAGCTCGCCGCCGGGCGAGCGGTCGGCCAGATCGCGGAGGAGCTCTTCCTCAGCAACAAGACGGTGAGCACCTACCGCGCGCGGATCCTCGAGAAGATGAACGCGAAATCCAACGCCGACCTCACGTATTACGCGATCAAGAATGGCCTCATCCAGTAGCGGGCCCGCGGCCGGAGCGGAGGGACCGCGCGGCGCCACCGAGAGGGCCGACGGCAGTCGGCCGCTGCGCGTCTACATCGTCGAGGACGCGGTATCGTTTCGCGAGCGCCTGTCGGACTTCCTGGCCGAGCCGGGAGAGGTGGAGATGGTCGGCTACGCGGACAGCGAGGACCTCGCGGTCCGCTATCTCCGCGCCGAGCATCCCGACGTCGTCATCGTCGACCTGCACCTCAAGTCGGGCAACGGGATCGGCGTCATCGCCGCGGCGCGCGCGCTCCAGCCGGAGCCGCCGCCGACGATCGTCGTGCTCACGAATTATGCGTTTCCCGAGTTCGAGCTCGCGTGCCGGGCTCGCGGCGCGAACTACTTCTTCGACAAGTCCACGCAGTTCGGTGCGGTCAAGGCACTCTTGCGCGACCTCCGCAACTCCGCGTGAGCCGCGCCGCCGGTTCGCGCATTTCCTGCACCCCCGCGTAATTCCTGCCCGGGCGCCCTTCGCGCTCGTGCGTCCCGCGTTTGTCGAAGCTCGCCCCCCGCGGGGCGTCACGCCCGTTGTCGCCGCCGCGCAGTGGCATATGTGTTGCTCGTCGTATCGCGATGCAGGCGGCGCGAGAGGGCGTCGGGAGGAAGGCCATGATCAGGAAGCTCAAGTCCGGCGAGTACCGCCTCTACTCGGTCAAGAGGGATGCGAAGACGGGGCGCCGGCGCAACCTCGGAACGTTCCCCACGCTCGAGGCCGCGCAGCGGCACGAGCGGGCGGTTCAATACTTCAAGCACCGGTGACGGCGGCCCGCCGCACCGGGGAGGAGGCGTGATGAAAGCAGCTCCGATGCCGGAAGACGCGGCGAAGCGCGGGGACGGTCGCGGCCGCGGGCCGCGTGCCGGCGGCGGAACCAAGCCTGCCGTGCGCGCCGAATCCGGCGCGGGCGAGGGCGGCGGCCGCGTGGCGCTCCCGCCGTTGCCGTACGCCCCAGACGCGCTCGCGCCGGTCATCTCCGCGCGCACGCTCGAATTCCACCACGGCAAGCATCACCGCAAGTACGTGGAAACGCTGAACGAGCTCGTCGCGGGCACCGAGCTCGAAGGCCAGCCGCTCGAATCGATCGTGCTCGCGACGGCGGGCCGCGCGGACAGGAAGGCGATCTTCAACAACGCGGCGCAGGCCTGGAATCACGCGTTCTACTGGCGCTGCCTGAAGCCCGGCGGCGGCGGCGAGGCGCCGGGCGCGCTCGGCGAGCGGCTCGCGAGCGCGTTCGGGAGCTTCGACGCGTTCAAGCGCGCATTCGCCGAGGCCGCGGTCAAGCAGTTCGGCAGCGGGTGGGCCTGGCTCGTCGTCGCCGACGGCGAGCTCAGGGTCACCGCGACGCCGGACGCCGAGGTGCCGTTCACCCGTGGCGAGATCCCGCTCCTCACGATCGACGTGTGGGAGCATGCCTACTATCTCGACTACCAGAACCGACGCGCCGATCACGTCAACGCGCTGATCGACAAGCTGCTCGACTGGGGCTTCGCGGCGGAGAATCTGGCGCTCGCCTGAGGGAGCGCGCGCTGTAGATTGTTCCGCGCGGCATGCAGATTCGGCGCGGGCGCCGCGCCGCCCCCGGCGGCCCCGCCGGGATTCCTTTTGACGACGGGCACTTGGACGGCCCGGCGTGGCTGGCACGGGCCCTGCTACTGCAAGCGTGTCGGGCACATGCAGCCCCAATGAGCCGGAGGTCGTCGCCATGCTCTATTACGCCGCGCTGTTCTTCGTGATCGCCGTCGTCGCGGCGGTCTTCGGCTTCGGCGGAGTCGCGGCCGGCGCCGTCGGCATCGCGAAGATCCTGTTCTTCGTCTTCCTCGTGCTGTTCGTCGGCAGCCTCGTCTGGGGCCTGATGAATCGCAACCTGTAATCCGGAGGTTCCATGCACACGCGCACATCCAGCGCCATGTCGGACGACGCCGCCAACCTGGCGCGCTCGAAGGACGATCTCGTCAACGAGTTCCGCAACCTCGTGAGCGCGGGCGACGCGCTCCTGCGGTCGACGACCAGCGTGTCGGGCGAGGCGCTCGCGCAAGCCCGCGACCAGTTCAGCGCGAAGCTCGCCGACGCGAAGGGCTGGCTCGGCGACGCCTCGCAAACGGCGCTCGACAGGGGGCGCTACGCCGCGGGCGCGGCCGACGACTACGTGCGGGCGAACCCGTGGCCGGCGATCGGCATCGCCGTGGCGGCGGGCGTCGTGGCCGGCGCTCTCTTCGCGCGCCGCTAGCGATGGACGCCGTCTCGTACGCGCGCGTCGGCCGGGAACGGTCGACGGCGTTCCTGGCCGCAGGGCGGCGGCTCGCGGCCGCGCTGTGGGAGCAGGCCGGCCTGCGGCTCGAGCTCTTCTCGCTCGAGCTGGCCGAGGAGCGCGCCCGGCTCGTCGGCGTTCTCGTCGCGATCGCGGCCATCGTCGTCGCCGCGGCGCTCGCCATCGCCTTCGCGGGGCTCGCGGCGCTGATCGCGGCGTGGGACACCCCGTATCGCGTGCCCGTCGCCGTCGGCTTCGCCGCGGGCTTCGCGCTCGTCGCGCTCGCGGCGTTTTTCGCGGTCCGCCACCTTCTCGGCAAGTCGAGTCCGCTCTTTCGCCACTCGCTCGCCGAGTGGCGGCGCGATGGCGAGGAGCTCGCGGCGAAGATCGAGCCCGGAACCTGAGGAGCGCGAACATGGCGCAGCAACACGAAGACCCGAGGCCCGCGTCGCTGCGGCGCCGCGAGGCGCAGCGGCGGCTCGCCGAGCATCGCGCCGCGGTCCGCGCCGCGTGGGCGGATTTCGAAGGCGCATCGGTGGTGGCGCAGGCGCGCGCGCACCGGGCCGTCGA
The DNA here is from genome assembly GCA_035635175.1 of Casimicrobiaceae bacterium. Lineage (GTDB taxonomy): Bacteria > Pseudomonadota > Gammaproteobacteria > Burkholderiales > Casimicrobiaceae > CAIWHR01. The sequence continues at coordinate 5,025 of DASQBO010000362.1, forward strand.
CTGGACGCGCACGCTTTCGGCCGTGGCGGGCGTCGCCGGCGCGATCGTCGCCATCCGGCGGATGGCGAGGCGCGGCGCCACGCGCCCCGCGCTCCGCACGATGGCGGCCGCGGGGATTCTGCGGCGCCTGCTGCCGACCGCGTACCAGCTCTATCTGCGCCGCCCCTGACGGAGTGACCATGGAAGGCAACCACCACGCACCCGGAGATCGCAACGCGCTGACCGACGTCAAGCTGCTTCGCGAACGTGCCCGCGACCACGTGGAGCGCGGCGCCGTCACGACCGACTACGGCGCCGATCGCGGTGCCGTCGTCGAGCTCCTGAACGAGGCGCTCGCCACCGAGCTCGTGTGCGTGCTGCGCTACAAGCGGCACTACTACATGGCGCAGGGGCCGCACTCCAACGCGGCCAAGGCGGAGTTCGCCGAGCACGCCGCCGCTGAGCTCGCGCACGCCGACCAGATCGCCGAGCGGATCGTGCAGCTGGGCGGCGCGCCGGACTTCGGACCGGACGGCCTCGCCGACCGCAGTCACGCTGAATACGTGGAAGGCAAGTCGCTGCGCGACATGATGCAGGAGGACCTCGTCGCCGAGCGCGTCGCGATCGAGTCCTACCGGGAGATGATCGCGTTCGTCGCCGAGCGGGATCCGACGACACGGCGGCTGCTCGAGGAGATTCTCGCGACGGAGGAGCAGCATGCGGACGACATCGCGAGCCTGATGTTCGTCGGCGCCGACGCGCCGAGCGTCCGGAACGACGACGGCCCGGGCGGCCACGGCAGCGGATCCTGACGGGATGCCGGCTCTTGCGCCGGCACCCCCGGTCGCTGTCGGCGCGCCGCCCGGGCCGGCTGCCGGCCGGCTGCCGCTGCGGTTCTGGCGCACATGGAACGCGATCGACGGTGGACGGCTTGCGGCCGCCGTCGCCTTCTACGCGGTGCTCTCGCTTGCGCCGCTCGTCATCCTGATCGTCGCCGTCGGCAGCGCGTGGCTCGGCGCGGATGCGACGCGCCATTACCTTTCCGTGCAGATGGCGGAGCTGATCGGGCACGACGGCGCCGACCTCGTCGACCGGATCATCCGCGCGCCGGGCCTGCCGGCGGCGCTCGGGGGCTGGGCCGCGTGGGCGGGTGCCGTGCTGCTGGTCGTCGGCGCCACGGCGACGTTCGCCGAGCTGCAGCATGCGCTCGACCTCGTCTTCGGCAAGGCGGTGGCGCGGCCGGCGCTGCTCGAGCTGCTGCGCGCGCGGGCGCTCGCGTTCGTGCTGGTGCTGGGCTCGGGCCTCCTGCTCGGCGCGTCACTGGTCGCCTCGAGCGCGATCCGGGTGATCGTGCAGCAGGGCACTCAGAGTCATGCGCTCCGCGTCGGGGCGGAGATCGACGAGGTGGTGTCGTTTGCGGTCGCCGCCATCGCGATGGCGGCGCTCCTGCGCGTCCTGCCGGATCGCCCCCCGCGGCCGCGCGAGGTGTGGATCGGCGCGCTCTTCGGCGCCGCGCTGTTCGCGGCGGGGCGCTATCTGGTCGCCTGGTACGTCGTCCGCTATTCGCTCGGCTCGGCGTACGGCGCCGCGGGGACGGTCGTCGTCGTGATGGTGTGGATCTATTTTTCGGTGCTCGTGTTCCTGGCCGGCGCCGTGCTCGCCCGCGTCGTCGCTCCGGTCACGGGCGCACCAGGATCCTGACCGAATCCGGCACGGGGCCGATCGGCGCGGCCGTCACGCGGTCGCCGAGGCGCTCGAACAGCACGTCCACGCAGACGTCGCCGACCGCGACCTCGCGCAGTGCGAGGCGCTCGATCTCGCCGGGCAGCGCCGGCCGATCGATGCGCATCACGTGGTTGACGCCGTCGATCGTGACGCCGAGGCTCGCCTGCAGCGCCATGAACGCGGCGCCCGACGACCAGGCTTGCGGCAGGCACGCGACCGGGTAGCCGACGGGCGGCTCGCCCGGGCTCCGCACGAAGCCGCAGTAGAGCTCCGGCAGCCTGAGCCCGAAGTGGATCGCCGCGCCGAAGAGCTCGCTCAGCAGGTGGGCGGCGGCGCCGCGCAGCCCGTAGGCTGCCATTCCAGCGGCGCAGAGCGCGGTGTCGTGCGGCCACACCGACCCGTTGTGATACGACATCGGGTTGAATCGCGCCTGGTCCTGCGCGAGCGTGCGCAGGCCCCAGCCATTGTCGAACGCCGCGGACAGGAGTTGCTCCGCGACGCGCGCCGCGCGCTGCGGGGAAGGCAGTCCGCTGTAGAGCAGGTGGCCCGGGTTCGACGCGCGGACGCGGCACGGTCGCCCGGTGCCGTCGATCGCGATCGCGTAGAAGCCGAAGTCGGACAGCCAGAAGCGGCGCTCGACCGCGGCGCGCAGCGCCTTCGCCTGCCGCTCCCACTCGTGGGCGCGGTCGTGCTGCCCGCGGCGCTTCGCGAGCCAGGCCATCGCGAGGCGCGCCGCGTAGACGTACCCCTGCACCTCGACGAGCGCGATCGGCGGCTCGGCCATCGTGCCGTCGGCGTGGAAGATCGAATCATGGCTGTCCTTCCAGCCCTGATTCACGAGGCCCGTGCTGTTCGCGCGCGCGTAGTCGACGAAGCCGTCGCCGTTCGAGTCCCCGGCACCGTCGATCCATCCCATCGCGGCAACGAGCGAAGGCCAGAGCCGCTCGATGAAGTCGAGGTCGCCCGTGCGCCGCGCGTACGCGCCGGCGAGCATGACGAAGAGCGGCGTCGCGTCGACGCCGCCGTAGTAGTGGCGGAACGGGACCTCGCCGACCGCCGCGAGCTCGCTCTGCCGCGTCTCGTGCAGGATCTTCCCGGGCGCCGCGTCGTCGAAGGCGTCGGTGCGGTGGGCCTGGTGCTCGGCGAGGAACGCGAGTACGCCGCGTGCCGGCGTCGCGTCGAGCCAGAGCATCTGCAGCGCGGTGATGATGCCGTCGCGGCCGAACGGCGTCGAGAACCACGGGATGCCGGCGAAAGGATAGGGCCCGGTCGGCAGCTCGGTCGTGAGCAGCGCGAGGTCGGCCCGCGACTTCTCGAGCCACATCTGGAACGGGCCGCGCGGACACTGGACCGTCGCCCCGCGGCGGCGCTTGCGGCGCATCGCCCAACGCGCCTTCGCCGCGGCGTCGCGGAAGCGGGTGGCGTCGGGGGTGGCCGCGCGCGCGCCTCCGATCTCGAGGTAGAGGCAGCGCTGCGCGTGCCGCGGCAGCCGGAAGGCGAACTCGGCGGCGTCGGGCGAAAGCCGATCGGGATGCTGCGAGAACGCGACGATGCAGGCGCGCACGACGCCGTCGAGGCCCTCGTACGCGAGCGTGAGGTGCGCACCGTCGAGCTCCGGCGCGAGCGTTCTGCCGCGCCGCGTGCGCACGTGGCCGCGGACCTCGAAGATGTCGGCGAAGTCGGCGGCCAGGTCGAGGCGCAGCGTGACCGGCACCTCGCGCTCCGCGTAATTGGTGAGCGCTAGCCGCTCGTAGAAGCGCCGGTCCCACAGGAAGCGCGTGCGCTCGACGTGGATGATGCCTTCGGGCCCTGCGCGGTCGCCGAGCTCGGGCAGCGGACGGTTGGTCAGGTTGGCACGGAAGAACACGTTGTCCTGGCTGACACCGGAGCTCAGGAGCGACGGCGTCGCGCCGCCCACCGTCAGGGTCAGCCGCGACAGGAGGCGCGTGTCGTTCGAGTACAGACCGTCGCCTTCGCCGGCGATGTCGCCAAGCGCATCGGCTACCAGGAATTCCGCGTCGTGCTTAAGCGCGTAGCGCCCCATCGACGTCGAGGGCCCGGGCGTCCGGCGGTGCGTAGCGTCCCCGCGGGCGTGCCGAACGGCCGACCCGCGAATAGAGGTCCAGATAGCGATTCGCCATCGTCGTGACCGAGAAGCGCCGCTCGAACACCGCGCGCACGCGCGCACGGTCGAAGGCGTCCACGCGTCGCAGCGCCGCGAGGGCCTCGTCGAGCGAGCGGACGATTGAACCGGTCACGCCCTCGTCGACGATCTCGGGCACGGACCCGCCGTTCCAGGCGATCACGGGCGTGCCGCACGCCATCGCTTCGATCATCACGAGGCCGAACGGTTCCGGCCAGTCGATCGGGAAGAGCAGCGCGGCGGCGCCGCCCAGGAGCTCGTTCTTGCCCGCGTCGTCGACCTCTCCCAGGAATTCCACGTTGCCGCCAGGGAGGAGCGGTTCGACCACCTCGTGGAAGTAGTTGGTATCGGCAGGGTCGACCTTCGCCGCGATCTTGAGGGGCAGCCCGGCGCGCCGGGCGATCTCGATCGCGCGATCCGGCCGCTTCTCCGGCGAGATGCGGCCGACGAATGCGAGGTAGCCGCGGTGTCGCGGCGAGAAGTCGAGAAGGTCGTCGGGGAGCCCGTGGTGCACCGTCGCGAGCCAGTTCGCGAGCGGCAGCGGCCGGCGCTGACTGTCGGAGATCGAGATCAGCGGGAACTGCGGCCAGCGGCGATACACCTCGGGCAGGTCCGCGAGGTCGAGCCGGCCGTGCAGCGTCGTCAGCGTGCGCGCTCCGAGTCGTTCGAACAGCGGGAAGTGGAGCAGATCGATGTGGAAGTGCAGCACGTCGAACTCGTCCGCGCGACTGCGCACCTCGTCCAGCATCGCGAGGTGCGCGGCGACGTCCGACTTGAGCGGCGCGGGGTCGAGCCGGATTGCGCGCTCGCGCATCGGCGCGAGCCGCGCCGCGGTCCGCGCTTCGCTGCTCGCGAACAGCGTCACGTCGTGGCCCGCCGCGACGAGCGCGTCGGTCAGGTGCGCGACCACGCGCTCGGTCCCTCCGTAGAGCTGCGGCGGCACCGATTCGGCGAGCGGGGCGATCTGGGCGATGCGAAGGGAGCGTGCGGGCGGCATGACGGGCGTGACGGCAGCGAACATGCGAAAAACTAACGCAGCGCGCACGCGCCGCACTGTCGGCCGACGCCGCATTCGCTCGTCGGAGTTCGTTGTCCCGGGCGTGGAAGATCGGCGGCGGCATGGCGCGGGGCTGGCCGCGTACGACCCCAAGTTCGGGGCGCGCCGCCGTCGTTCGCGTCCTACGACTGATTCGGACGCGCGCCTATAGCGGACTCGGCGCCGAACGGCGAAGGTACGACGACGGGGCGCGAACGACGTCCGGCTCCGACATCCCACGCTTCCTTCCGAAAGGACACACCATGGACCGACCCCTGACGACCGGTGCGACGGCCGGCACGACCGGCGCCTCGAATCCGCTTTCCTCCACGAT
>DASQBO010000363.1:0-3266 GCA_035635175.1 Casimicrobiaceae bacterium
CGCGCACGCGCGCGCCGCTCGGCCGGCGCCAGGTGCGAGAGCGCCTGCATCACGTTGTCCTCGGCGCTCAGGTGCGGAAACAGCGCGTAGTGCTGGAAGACGAAGCCGACGCGCCGCTCGCGCGCGGGCATCCGCACGCCGGCCGCGGTGTCGAGCCAGGTGCGGCCGCCGACGTCGATGCGCCCGCGCTCCGGCGTGTAGACACCCGCGATCGCGCGGAGGATCGTCGACTTGCCGCTGCCTGAGGGCCCGACCAGCGCGAGCATCTCGCCGGCGGCGCAGTCGAGGCGCGCCGCGAGCGGGATCGGGCGCGTCTGCGCGACGTCCGCCGCGAGGCCGTCAGCGGGCGGGGCCATGCCGCTCCCGGCGGCGCGACGAGGCGAGGAACGTGACGCCGATCGCGAGCATCGACAGCACGAGCAGCACCGCCGACATGAGCCCGGCGCCGGCCATGTCGAACGCCTGCACGCGGTCGTAGATCGCGAGCGCGATCGTCTTCGTCTCGCCGGGAATGCTGCCGCCGACCATCAGCACGACGCCGAACTCGCCCAGCGTGTGCGCGAACGTGAGCACGCCCGCGGTGAGGAGCCCGGTCCACGCGAGCGGCAGCTCGATCCGCGCGAGCGTCTGCGCCGGCGTGAGCCCGCAGCACGCGGCCGCGTGGCGCAGGTCGTCCGGGATCGCCTCGAACGCCCGCTGCAGCGGCTGGATCGCGAACGGCAGGTTGAAGACGAGCGACGCGACGAGGAGCCCTTCGAACGTGAACACGAGCGGGTGGCCCGTGAGCGACTCGTACGCGCGGCCGATCGGCGAGCGGCCGCCCAAAAGGACGAGCAGGTAGTAGCCGAGCACCGTCGGCGGCAGCACGAGCGGCAGCGCGAAGGCCGCCTCGACGAACGGCTTGCCCGCGAAGTCGCGCGTCGCGAGGAAGCGCGCGACGACCACACCCGCCGGCAGCAGGATCGCGACCGTCAGCGCGGCCAACTCGAGCGAGAGGAGGAGCGCGGCCGAGTCCATCCGCGCGCGCTCACTCGCCCGGCAGCGTGAATCCGTAGCGCGCGAGCACCGCGCGTGCCGCCGGCTCTTGCAGATAGCGGTAGAACTCGCGCGTCGCGGCCGTCGCCCGCTTCGTCAGCACCATCCGCTGCCGCAGCGGCAGGTGCATCGACGCCGGGATCGCGACATGGCGCGCCGAGCCCAGGGCGCCCGGCGCGAGCGCGAGCGACAGCGCGACGATCCCGCCCTGCGCCGAGCCCGACGTCGCGAACTGCGCGGCCTGCGACACGTTCTCGCCGAGCACGAGGTGCGACGCGACGGCGTCCCACGCGCCGGCCCGCTGCAACGCCTCCTGCGCGGCGCGGCCGTACGGCGCGTGCTCGGGGTTCGCGATCGCGAATTTGCGCAGCCGCCCGTCGGCGACCGCAGGCGCGATGTCGGAGAGCGACGCGTCGAGCTTGAGCGGCGACCCTTCCGGGACGACGAGCGCGAGGCGCCCGACCGCGTACGGGACGCCGTCGTCGACGGTGAAGCCCTCCTTCGCGAGCGCGAGCACGTAGCCCTCGTCGGCGGACAGGAAGAGCCCGAACGGCGCGCCATCGGCGATCTGCCGCCGGAAGTTGCCGGACGAGCCGTAGACGACCTTGACCGCCCGGCCGCTGTCTTTCGTGTAGGCGGCGACGATCTCGTCGAGCGCGAAGCGCAGGTCGGCGGCGGCGGCGACGAGCGGCGGCTCCGCGGCGCCGGCGTGGGGAACCAGGGCGAGCGCCACGACCGCCGCGGCCACCCGGAGCATGGAGCGGACGTTCATCGACCGCAATCTGCCGAAGCCGCGCGCCGGGCGCAAGGGGCGCGCGGCATTTCCTTGCGCGACCCGGCGCCGCGCTCCGCGTGCGGCGTTCGGCCGCAGCAGGCGCGCCCAGTCGTCGTCCCCGCGCAGGCGGGGACCCAGCGTCGTTGGGGTTACGTCGGGAAACCGATCTCGCTGGGTTCCCGCGTGCGCGGGAACGACGCAGGCATCGCCTGCGCCGGTCGGAGGTCAACCTCCCGAGACTCGACGGCTAGAGCGTCGGCCGCGACCGCTGGATGAAAGTGCGCTCGTGCAGGCTCTGGCAGTCGACGCAGCGCTTCGCCGTGGGGAACGCCATGAGCCGCGCCGGCTCGATGTCCTCGTCGCAGTCGGTGCAGCGGCCGTAGCGGCGCTTCGTGATCCGCTGGAGGGCGGCGTCGATGTCGCGGATCTCCTCGACGTGCCGCTCGACGAGCGTGTGGTCGAGGTCGGTGACCATCGTCGCCACCGACTCGTCGCCGACGTCGGGCGCCTCGCCCATCAGCTCCGCGATCGGGTGCTCACCCCATCGGATGAGCTCCTCCTTCGCCTCGTCGAGCAGACGCTTGCGCTCCGCCTGGAGCTTGCGCTTGAGGTCGTGCATCAGCTGGGGCGTCATCTTCATGGTGTCGAGCTCCGATCGCCGCACGTGCCGAACGACCGGCATCGCGCGCGGTCCACAGCGTAGCGCCGCGCCCGACAAGCAGCCGTTGACGCAGATCAACGTCCCGCGCGGCCGGGAAGCGGCGCCAAAGCCTGACCGCGGTCAACGCGCGCGCCGAGGCGCGGCGCAACATGGAGCGGATGACGAGCGACCCGCAACGCGCGGCGGACGACCACCGGCGGCTCGTCGCCGCGCTGCGCAATCCGGCGGTGTTCGGCGCCGGCACGGCCAAGGTCGACCTGATCGAGACGCACATCTCGGACGTGCTGCTCACCGGCCGCTACGCGTACAAGCTCAAGAAGCCCGTGAACCTGGGGTTCGCCGACTTCTCGACGCTCGACCGGCGCCGCCATTTCTGCGAGCTGGAGCTCGCGCTCAACCGGCGCCTCGCGCCCGAGCTCTATCTCGACGTGGTCGCGATCACCGGGACGCCCGAGCGGCCCGTGCTCGGCGGCGACGGCGCTCCGCTCGAGTACGCGGTGAAGATGCGCGAGTTTCCGCAGGACGCGCTCGCGAGCCGCGCGCTCGCGCGAGGAGCGTTCGGCGCGGCCGAGGTGGACGCGCTCGCGGCGCTCGTCGCGGCGTTCCACCGCCGCATCGCGGTCGCCGATCCCGCCGGCCCTTACGGCACGGCCGCCGAGATTCGCGCCCAGGCGCTCGACAACTTCGCCGGGATCCTTCCGCTCGCCGCGGACGACGCCGAGCGCGCGGAGCTCGAGGCGCTCCGCGACTGGACCGCCGCCGAGCACGAGAAGCGCCTCGCCGTCTTCGAGGCAC